>JAYTNW010000392.1:0-1817 GCA_043748115.1 Bacteroidota bacterium
TGATGGTAGTGATAAAGCGAGTTTCACTGCACCAAGTGTTGAGGGGCAGGCCGCAGTAATTGCAATGGCACAAGCCAAAGCAGGAGTGGAGCCTGACTCTATTTCCTACATTGAAACGCATGGCACCGCAACACCCTTAGGCGATCCAATAGAAATTGAAGCCTTAACACAAGCCTTCAGAAGCAAGACCGATAAAAAACAATTTTGTGCTGTGGGTTCTATTAAATCAAACATCGGCCACCTAACACCGGCTGCCGGGGTTACAGGGTTAATAAAAACGTGTCTTGCATTAAAACATAAAATACTTCCTGCATCTATTAACTATACCAAACCTAACCCTTCTATTGATTTTGCCAACTCACCTTTTTTTGTAAACAACGAAAAACGGGAATGGAAAACAGAAAACGGTACTCCACTTCGTGCCGGAGTAAGTTCATTTGGGGTGGGTGGCACCAATGCACACGTGGTGATGGAGGAAGCTCCGGTACTTCAAAAGTCAGGTATCGCTCGACAAAGGCATTTGATGATCCTTTCTGCAAAAACCAAAGAATCATTAGACGCTCAAACAGAAAATTTGAAATCTTTCTTAGGAAAACATCCCGATATTTCTGTTGCTGATGGTGCCTACACTTTGCAGACGGGCAGAAAATATTTTAATCACAGACGAATTATTGTAGGAGGAAGTGCAAACGATTTTGTTTCAACAATTGAAAGTGCTAATCCTAAAAAATATACTTCACGCATTTTAGAGAGTGCAGCATCAGAAATTATTTTCATGTATCCCGGTCAGGGTTCGCAGTATGTGAGCATGGGTAAAAATTTATATGATGATGAAATTGTTTTTAAAGATGCTGTTGATCGTTGTGCTGAAATTCTTCGTCCACATTTGGGTGTTGACTTAAGAACTATTTTATATCCTTCGGCAGATAAAACAGAACAATCTGAAAAAATGTTGAAGCAAACGATGTACACGCAGCCATCATTGTTTACTATCGGTTATGCATTGTCAAAACTATGGATGAGTTGGGGAATTCAACCCAAAGGATTTATTGGGCATAGCATTGGTGAGTTTGTTGGGGCGCATCTTGCAGGTGTATTTTCGCTTGAAGATGCGTTGATGCTGGTCGCCAATCGTGGTAAAATGATGCAGGAGCTTCCACAAGGTTCAATGTTAAGTGTGCGCATGCCTGCTGCTGATGTTGAAAAACTAATAGATGCATCTTGTTCCATTGCAGCTGTTAACGGCTCATCATTGTGTGTGGTAGCCGGCCCGACTGATAAAGTGGAAGCGCTGCAAAAAGAATTGGAGAAAAAAGAAGTCGTGGCAAAAATGCTGGTTACCTCTCATGCCTTCCACTCACCCATGATGGAACCGATGATGGAACCGTTTCTTGAAAAAATAAAATCAATTAAACTCCATAAACCTTCACTTCCTTTTGTGAGTACAGTCACCACCAAATGGATTACTGACGAAGAGGCTACAAATCCTGAGTACTGGAGTAACCATGTGCGCGCAACAGTTCGCTTTGCCGAGGGTATTCAAACCTTATGGAATGAAAACCCGCAACGTATTTTGTTAGAATGTGGCCCACGTACTACTGCTGCTACATTAGCAAAACAACAAGCTAAGGATGTAAAGAAGCAGGTAGCGATTTCGTCACTTGGCGATACATCAGAAAATTTTGCCGAATGGGAAAGCATGTTGTTCGCTATCGGACAACTGTGGACGAGTGGAGTAAATATTGACTGGAATAGTTTTTATGTCTTAGAAAAAAGAAAGAAAGTGGCAATGCCCACCTATGCATTTGAAAAGAAAA
>JAYTNW010000393.1:0-12642 GCA_043748115.1 Bacteroidota bacterium
CTGATTACTGGAGAGTTGGAGCGCCATTTCGGACATGCAGTATTGCTATGCAGTGGTGGCTATGGAAATGTGTTTTATCTTTCTACCAATGCAATGGGAAGCAATGTTACAGCGGCATGGAAAGCACACAAACGTGGGGCTTACTTCGGCAATCCCTGCTATACACAAATACATCCAACCTGCATTCCTGTTTCGGGCGATCACCAGTCTAAATTAACGCTGATGAGCGAATCATTGCGAAACGATGGCCGGATATGGGTGCCTAAGAAGAAGGATGATAACAGAAAACCTAGCGAAATACCTGAAGAGGAAAGAGATTACTATTTGGAAAGAAGATATCCTGCATTTGGAAACTTAGTTCCGCGAGATGTGGCATCGCGTGCTGCAAAAGAACGGTGCGATGCAGGCTATGGCGTGGGTTCTTCTAAAATGGCAGTCTATCTAGA
The DNA here is from genome assembly GCA_043748115.1 of Bacteroidota bacterium. GTDB lineage: Bacteria > Bacteroidota > Bacteroidia > AKYH767-A > OLB10 > OLB10. Next base: position 447 of record JAYTNW010000393.1, read on the forward strand.
TTTTGCTGCCGCTATGGAGCGTTACGGAAAAACAGAGGCCTCGGTGCGAGGTATGCATAACGCTACCCAGCAACAGATGGTTGAAATGGGACGCGAAGTGGTAAAGGAAAAATACGGAAACCTTTTCGACATGTATAAACAAATCACGGGTGAAGATCCGTATTTCATGCCGATGCGTATTTATCCTGCTGTGCATTACACCATGGGTGGACTTTGGGTGGATTATAATTTAATGACCAATGTTCCCGGACTGTATGCCTTGGGAGAAGCAAATTTCAGCGATCATGGAGCCAACCGTTTAGGAGCATCTGCATTAATGCAAGGCCTTGCAGATGGTTACTTCGTTATTCCGTACACTATTGGAGCTTATTTAAGCAATGAAATTCGCACCAAATCCATCAGCACCGACCATGAGGCATTTGTGCAAGCAGAAAAAAATGTGCGTGAAAATCTTGACCGTTTAATGAACGTGAAAGGAACCAAAAGTGTTGATTTTTTCCATAAACGACTGGGTAAAATCATGTGGGATAAATGTGGAATGGCGCGCAACGAAAAGGGATTGAAAGAAGCCATCGCTGAAATACAGGAACTCAGAAATCAGTTTTACACAGACGTGAGGATTCCCGGTGCTGCCAACGAGTTTAATCCTGAATTGGAAAAAGCAGCTCGCGTGGCTGATTTCCTTGAATTAGGAGAGCTTATGTGCCGTGATGCTTTAAACAGAAATGAATCATGTGGAGGACATTTTCGTGAGGAGTACCAAACAGAAGAAGGAGAAGCAAAACGTGACGATGAGAATTATTCTTATGTAGCAGCTTGGGAAATGAAAGAAGGAGTAAACTGGGAGTTACATAAAGAAGCGTTGAAATATGAGAATATAAAAATCGCTGCACGCAGTTATAAATAAATATTCTGGAGGTAAATGAAATTATTTCAAAATTAGAAATTAAAAAAACGAAATACTTTGACCTTAGGTTTGAAGTGCGCAAGTTAAAAATGTAATTATATCAGGCGATACAAAAGGGTCAACAGATTAAAAGTACTTATCAAAGCAAGAATTTAGTTATGAGCGGAAACATGAATCTCACTTTAAAAGTGTGGAAACAAAGAAACCCAAACGAACGCGGAAAGTTTGAAACCTATAGTGTAAAAGACGTTTCTCCTGACATGTCTTTTCTTGAAATGTTTGATGTGCTCAATGAGCAACTCATTACCACAGGAAAGGATCCTATTGCTTTTGACCATGACTGCCGTGAAGGTATTTGCGGAATGTGTAGCATGTACATTAATGGCCGCCCGCATGGTCCATTACAAGGCGTTACTACATGCCAATTGCACATGCGTTCCTTTAAAGATGGCGATACCATTGTGGTGGAACCGTGGCGTTCGGCTGCTTTCCCTGTTATAAAAGATCTTGCTGTTGACCGTTCATCTTTTGATCGCATCATGTCAGCCGGAGGGTTTGTGTCAGTAAACACAGGGAACTCGCGTGATGCCAACAGTATATTAATTCCTAAGGATGATGCAGACAAGGCATTTGAAGCTGCGGCATGTATTGGTTGCGGTGCTTGTGTGGCGGCCTGCAAAAATTCATCGGCAATGCTTTTTGTTTCCGCTAAAGTTTCGCAACTGGCTTTGCTTCCTCAAGGTAAGGTTGAACGAAATGAACGCGTGTTAAAAATGGTAGCACAAATGGATGAAGAAGGTTTTGGAAATTGCACCAACACAGGAGCATGTGAGGCCGAATGTCCTAAAAGTATTTCCTTGGAGAATATTGCACGAATGAACCGTGAATATTTATCTGCTAAGATGACCTGAGAAAATTGCAATCAAAAACGCGCAATTACTTTTAGGATTAAATGCTACTTCTCTGATCAAAGGCGTTTAAATAAAATTCCATTTTTAAAAATTGTAATTCCATCAACGGTTTTAGTTGTATAACTTTTATTGCGCACATGCGTAAAAATAATCATGCCTTAGTACTATTGTAAAAGGTGCTTCGTGAAATAACGGAGCAAAATGTTTAACGTAATTTATTTTTTTTATGACAGCATCAGAAGAAGCACGCATCCGCAGAGCATTTACGGATAAAGACTGGCAGGAGATCAAAACTCAAGACACTTGGCAGATATTTAAAATCATGAGTGAGTTTGTAGAGGGGTTTGAGAAAATGAGCCGCATTGGACCTTGCGTTTCTATTTTCGGATCTGCACGCACCAAAACCGACAATAAATACTACCAACTGGCAGAAGAAATTGCCTATCAGTTAACACTATCTGGATATGGAATTATAACAGGTGGCGGACCAGGTATCATGGAAGCAGGTAACAAAGGCGCTCAGCGTGCCGAAGGCAAATCGGTAGGGTTAAATATTAAATTGCCTTTTGAGCAATCGTCAAATCCTTTTGTGGATCACGATAAAAATTTAATGTTCGATTATTTTTTTGTACGAAAGGTCATGTTCATGAAATACTCGCAGGGATTTGTAGTGTTACCAGGAGGCTTTGGAACTTTAGACGAATGCTTTGAAGCCCTTACCTTAATTCAAACAAAAAAAATTGGACGCTTCCCAATCATACTCGTTGGCAAAAGTTATTGGGGCGGTTTGTTCGAGTGGATCAAAACAGTAATGATCGAGGAGAAAAATATTAATCCTGAAGATCTTTCTTTGTTTAAGTTGGTGGATGAGGCTGATGAAGTAAAAGCACACATTGACTCATTTTATAGCAAGTATCTGTTAAAGCCTAATTTTTAAATTCTTCTCAGCGCAAGCATTTAGATAAAAATAACAAGGCGATATGTGTAAGGTTCTTACACATGTCGCTTTTCTTTTTTATGTCCCTTTTTATTTTTCTATTTTATTAGGGTCACTCTGTCATCGCTACTCGTTCACATCGGTACTGTGTAGGTTTTACAGATTTTTTTAGACATATTTAATAAAAACCTTACAAAATTATTTGACGCCTTCGTTTTTCAAGCTCTTGTAAGAGGTAACCAATGCTCCTAACAGAAGTATAACCTACTTCATAATAAAGGAGCAGATGATGATTGAAGATAAATCAGTGAGCATTCTCTTGGTCGAAGATGATGAGATTGATAGAATGATTGTTCAACGTGCATTCAAAAAGAACAATGTAGCCAATCCGCTTTACCTGGCCCATGACGGACAGGAGGCTTTGGATATGTTGAAAGGCACCAATGGAAAAACCAAACTTTTCCCTTTACCTAAAATCATGCTTTTAGACATTAACATGCCACGCATGTCAGGTCTTGAACTTTTAAAAGAAATACGCCAGGATGAGGAATTGAAACTCATCAGCGTATTCGTGCTCACCACTTCTGCTGATGATAAAGACAGAATGGAGGCCTACAAAAACAATGTTGCAGGATATATTTTAAAACCAGTGTCGTTCGACAAACTGGTTACAGCAGTAAGCGTGCTTAATAATTACTGGCAACTGTGTCAATTACCCGATTAAAAATTTCAGAAATATATGACCGAAAAGAAAGTTAAACTATTGATTATTGATGATGATGAAGTGGATAGAATTGCCATTAAACGTGCTATTAAATCATCAGGTTTTCGTGCCGATATCGAGCTTTTTGAAAATTATGAGCAAGGTCTAGAAGCTGCTTTACAAAGTGATTTTGACTGCATTTTTGTTGATTATCGTTTGTATGGATTTACAGGCCTTGAACTCCTCACGGATTACAAAAAGAAAGGAGGGACGTCCCCTGTAATTGTTTTATCATCGCATGGTGATGAAAAAATTGCCGTAGAATTAATGAAGGCTGGAGCGTGTGATTATATTCCTAAATCAGGTCTATCACCGGAAACAATTGCCAAGAGTATTAATTATGCATTGAAGCAAAAATTCTCTAAAAACAATACATCGCGAATTGAACGTGCTTTGTTGGAAACAGAGCAAAAACTGAATGTAGTGGTTTCTAAATCATCACTCATTCTTTTTTCTATTGATGAGTCGGGAATTTTTACCTTGTTTAAAGGCAAAGCCATGGAAAACATGAGGCTGCATGAAACAGATGTTGTTGGCAAATCAGTATTTGAAATATGGAATTTGCTTCCTGTAAAATTACAAGACGTTAAGAAAGCATTGCTGGGCGAAGAGTTTAAGGAACTGGTGAAATTCGAAGAGCGTTTTTTTGAAGTGCACTACATTCCATCGCGAGATGCAGATGGGCAGTTAACCGGTGTGATGGGAATTGCAACTGATATTACTGGTCATAAAGAACAGGAACATGAATTGCGTGGACAGATTATTTTAGCCTCTGAGACACAAAAAATAAAAGAGCAATTTCTGGCAAACATGAGCCATGAGATCAGAACTCCAATTCATGGTATTATTTCATTGTCAAAAATTATTTTACAGTCGAAGCTTGAAAAAGAACAACTGAATTACTTAAATGCGATTCGGAAATCAGCTGACAATTTATTGGTGATCATCAATGATATTCTTGACTTCTCTAAGATTGAAGCTGAGAAAATGACCTTTGAGAACACCTGTTTTAACTTGCGTGAACTGATCAACACTATTTATGAATTGTTCAAAGCTAGGAGCGATGAAAAGAATGTTTCTATTGTTATTGAATATGCCAGTGACCTTCCTGAATTAATGAAAGGCGATCCTGTGCGCCTTAGTCAGGTAATTAACAACTTGATGGGTAACGCTATTAAATTCACACACAAGGGAAGCGTAACACTATCGGTTTATAAACGGGAGGACAAAGAAAATAAAACGCAGGTTGGCTTTAAGGTAAAAGATACAGGAATTGGTATTGCCCAAAATAAACTGGCTACAATATTCGATTCGTTTTCGCAGGCAGGAACAGATATTACTCGTAAATACGGAGGGACAGGATTGGGCTTAAGTATTGCCAAGCGAATTGTGGAATTGCAGGAAGGAACCATACAAGTAGAAAGCAAACTCAATGAAGGAACAGTTTTTTCATTTGAAATGCCTTTCGAAAAGCCTGCACAAGGTGAACTGGAAACGGAAGAAACAAAGGTTGCAGAAAGATACTCTGATTTTAAGGGGACCGTAAACCTACTCGTGGTTGAGGATAACGACATTAATCGTTTAATCATTAACAAACACATTAAAGACTGGGGCTTTGATCATGGGGAAGCGTGTAATGGTTTAGAAGCAGTAGAAATGATTACCCAGAACGATTATGATGTTGTGTTAATGGATATTGAAATGCCTGAAATGAATGGCTATGCAGCTACTGAGAAAATCCGCAATACGTTAGCAGAAGGTAAGAACAACATTCCAATATTAGCGATGACGGCACATGCATCACCGTTAGAGAAAGACAAATGCCTTGCTGCAGGAATGAACGATTATGTATCGAAACCATTTGACCCAACAGAGGTAAAAAATAAAATTATTGACCTTGCCGGAAAGCGTACTCATGCAAATGTTGTTGTTAATCATGTAAGCACAGTAAAAGCCGAAGTAGTGGAAGAGAAAAGAGGTGAGCCTGTTGCTGCATCAGCGGTAAGACTTACAGATCTTTCTTTCCTACGTGAAATGTCGGGAGAAGATAGCTTCATACGTGAATTTTTGACTTTGTTTTTACAGAACATTCCTGTTTCTGTTGGTGAGCTAGAGTCAGGATTGCAAGAAAAAGACTACGAAAAAATACGCATGGCAGCACATAAAATGAAACCTTCGTTAAACTATGTGGGTTTAAAGAATACGTATGAAGTAGTAGCTAAGGTAGAAAAGATGGCAAAAGAGAAAATCGATCTTGAAAACCTTCCACAAATGATCAAACAAGTTTCTGACGAATGTAGCATTGGCTGCTTTGAGTTGGAAGCAGAATTAAAACAAGTACCAGCATAATCAATCAAACATCTACAGAACTATGGCAAAAATTTTTATTATAGAAGACGATGCAATGGTGGCAACACTCATTAAACAGGCATTGTCAAAAAATCCCTCTTTTGATATCCATCATTTTGAATCGGCAGAAGATTGTATCAGTAACCTGCACCTCAATCCTGATATTGTAACCATTGATTATCACCTTCCGGGAATGAACGGTGTGGGTTTGATGAGAAAAATAAAAGACTATAACTCTACTATCATGTGCGTTATTGTTTCTGGTCAAGAGAGTTTAGAGGTTGTTGTGGATGCCTATAAAAGTGGCGCACAGGATTATATTCTGAAGAATGATAATCTATTTGTAAATATCGAAAACTCAGTGGCCAATTTAAGCATGAGCGTTGTTCTTAAAAAGGAAAACGAAATGCTGAAAGACCAAGTAATTGACCGTCACAAGTACACCAACATTTTAGGTAACAGCAGCGCTGTTTTACGAATGCTTCGCTTGATACAAAAGGTGGAAAAAAGTAATATGATGGTACTGGTAACAGGCCAAAGCGGCACCGGAAAAGAACTGGTGGCAAAGGCACTGCATTACAACTCCCCGCGCTCAAGAAAAAACTTTGTGACGGTGAACATGAGTGCAATACCTGAAGAATTGATTGAAAGTGAATTGTTCGGCCATGAGAAAGGAGCATTTACGGATGCACGCGACAGGCGCATTGGAAAATTTGAAGAGGCGAACGAAGGCACTATCTTTTTGGATGAGATAGGAGAGATGCCTTTGAGTTTGCAAGCAAAACTATTGCGTGTGTTACAGGAAAAAGAAATACAACGTATAGGTAGCAATAAAACCATCAAACTTGATTTTAGGATGATTGCCGCAACAAATCGCAACTTGTCTTTAGAAGTAAAAGAAGGCCGTTTTCGTGAAGATTTGTTTTATCGCATCCAAGGGTTCCTCATTCATTTGCCTCCTTTAAAAGATCGCAATGATGACGTTATCCTGCTTGCAAAACATTTCCTGAATGAGTTCGCCAATGCCAACAAGGTTGCGCCAATGCAATTGTCTAAAGAAGCTGTGGCCTTTATGTTGCAATACGACTGGCCTGGAAATATCAGGGAATTAAAAGCGGTGATGGAAAGAGCAGCCATTTTAGCTGAAGATGGTGCGATACAAAAGGATGATCTCATGTTTGTTAATATTTAATGGTTTTGAATTAGTTGTTGACGAGCCGCAAGAAGTTGCGGCTTGTTTTATTTTATAGAGGCAACTTTTTTTGAGTATTTACATATAAAGGTAAGTACATTTTTTAAACTCTTTTCTAAACCTGTATGCATAAAGGAAATCGAAAGAAAATGATCAAACAAAGCGGCAGACAAAAGCTAAAGCTATCATTTACTATGATAGTGGTTGTATCTTCCTGCGTTGCAGTAGTCGGAATTGCGGTTTTTTTGTATGCTAATTTTGGTTCAGCAAAAAAAAGTAAGGCAGGGGAGGACATTACTCCAGCAGTTTCTACATTGCCTGTTGATTTTAATGTTCAACACACGGTAACCGATTTTCAAAGTACTCAAATGAATGGCGTTAGGGTTAGAAAGGCCGTTGACATAAACACCCCGCAAGAGTAATGAGAACCTCACTACTTAAAATATATACCTATTTGTTGCTGTTGTTTTTTTTAGGCAGCTCTGAAGCTATTGCCGTTACTAAAACGTCATTAGCCTCGGGTAACTGGAATGCCGCTTATACATGGAGCCCTTCTGGCGTACCTTTAGTTGCTGATGACGTAGTGATACAGCCTCAACACCAAATTTCCATGAACGTAGATGCCTCTGCAAAATCTGTTTTGGTTAGTACAAATGGGCAGTTATTATTTTTAACAGGAAAAAAATTAACGATAAACGGAACCCTTAGCGTAAATGGATTGCTGAATATGAATGAAGGAAACATACAGCAACAAATGCAAAACGCAACATTCTCAATTGGAGCTAATGGAACTTTTATCTGGAATCCCAGTGATAACACCTTAAATGGAGCTTCTTTGTTTTTAAACTCCGCTGAAAATTTTTCTACTACCTCATCTCTTGTTATCAAAAAATGGTATTCCTATTCAACGGTTCCATTGGGTAGTGTAGTAACAGGAAATTTTGGAAATGTAACACTGAGCACCTTGGTTGGTGGTACTTTGTTTGAATGGAATCAAAACAATCAGTTTCAATCGCATAAAATTCTTGGCCGTTTAAGTATTGATCAGGGATGGATCGTGCTGGATAAATCAGGCGCCATTAGTAACACGACTATTGGAAGCATTTACATGGTAAACGTAAATTCTATATTGGATTTTCACAGTGGAAGCCATCCTGGAAGTTTTACGGTCAACACCGATTCTATCACCAATATTGGAGGTGAAATTCATGGGCTGTTTAATGGTAATGGGAATGTTTCACTCAATGTAACACATAATGTTACCAACTTGGGAAATGTTCAGTTGATCTATAATGCCGGTGTGAATAATTTGGGAAATGGAAATGCAACACTAAATGTTGGTGGAAAGTACAAGCAAACAAATGGCGACACCCGTGGTGTTTTTAATTTGTCCATTACCAATGCCGGTACGGCAACCATGACGTTTGGCTCGCTGGAAGTTACCGGTGGGTTAATGATGGTGTATTATGCCTGCAACACCACTTCTGGTGTAAATAAGCTTACCGTTAGTGGAGACATGACCTTGTCAATGGTCAATATAAACGATAAATTTAGGATCAATGGGATCACGTCTCTTGCCGGTTATTTTTGTAATTCAAAGGCAGAAATGCTGGTTGGTGGAAACTTGAATATTGGTGGCATACCAGCAGCTGAATTTACCTCCAGTGGAAGCGTAGGGCTTGAAAATGTAACCGTGAAAGGAAATGTGGTAATCAGTGGCATGGCAAATAATTTTAACTATGGCGGTCATGCCTCAACATTGTCTGTTGAAGGTGATTTTAGAATTAATGGAGGTTACACTTATGTTTCTCGTTTTCCAGGAGCGGTGCAAGCAACAATCAATAAAGATGTGGTAATTTCTTCAGGAATACTCGCAGTAAAGGGAAGTACTGGTGTTGGAAATATTCTTGTTAAAGGAAGTTATGTGCAATCTGGTGGCACCTTGCTTTTGCATTCCAACACAACAACACCTACAAACGATCAAGTGGCATTAACATGTAACGGTGCTTTTAGCCAAGTTAACGGTATATTTAATTATGATGCAAACATGGCCAGCACAGCAACCCATAGTTTAACGGTAAAAGGATCGCTGTTTTCTGTTGATGGCACCTCCGAACTTACCCGTTCAGGTGCAGGAGTATCTTCTGTATTCGGAGTTTTAAATTTTTCAAGGCAAGGGATAATGCAGTACAAAAGAAACTCATCGTCAGCAATAATAAGCCAGATAAAACAAGTTGTCAATTCAGGATGTACGGTTGATGTGGCTGTAGGTGATTTTTTACTTTCATCGCACTCTACTGCAGCAGTGGATTTTCTTCAAATAAATGCATCTGCTGTGTTGCAAATGCATACCACCCAAATTTCGTCAGCTCTTTCTTATCCAAAAACGGGTTTTACAATTGAGGCAGCAGGCAAACTAGCTACCCAAAACAGTAATGGATTTTTTAACACTTTAGGTAATGCAACGGTGAAGAGCATAGCAGGAATGGATTTTTTTCTTAACGCTGCAAGTATTATTGAATATAATGCATCTTCATTACAAGTGATTACTGGCGCAGGAACAGGCGTTGCTACAGGAACGCAGCATAACTACGGTGTGCTAATGATCAACCACTCTGACGTAGGCGCATCCAATGAAGCCAAGCTTGTTGACTCGAAAGTTTTTGTTAGAACCAAATTAGTTTTACAAAGCGGTGGTTTAAACTTAAATGGAAAGAGCATCACCATAGAAAATAATGCACCAACAGCTGTTGAACGGGTGACTGGCTTTATTAAAGCAACAGGTGGAAACGACAAAGTAATTTGGAAGAATATATCTTCAGGAAGCTACGTGATCCCGTTTGGAGAATCGCAAACTGAATATGTGCCTTTGGTATATACACCAATAAGTGGGAGCGGTGACGCTGTGTTTACTTCTTATAAAAGCAACGTAGCCAATGAACCAGTTCCTTCGGAAGTAGAAGAAGTAACAATAGATGGGAAAAAAATAGCAACAACAGGATTAATTGACAGATGGTTTATAATTAAGGCTCCTGGATTAAAAGCTGATATAGCCTTCTCGTTTGAAAAAAACGAAAACACAACAACAGGCATCGTAGGCGATCCACTTTCGCTAATCACTTATCAAAACAAGATATGGAAAACCCTTCCTTGCAGTGGTGATATACTGTCTTCCAATACAAGTACAGTCAATTCATCGTCAGTGTCAGACGATGGCGCTTTTGCTTTGGTGGTAAAAAAGGAGTGGAAACAAGATTATTTTGATCTAACAGGATACAGGGAAAATGATAAAATTATACTGAGCTGGACCATTAGCGCAGATGATGAGGGTAATGTTTATGAAATTGAACGTTCCACAGATGAAAAAACGTTTTCGCTTGTGAAAACTCTTGCATCTGACGGTAAAGGCATTTACGAAGAAGAGGATTTGTCGCCTTTCATGGAAAAAATATTTTACAGAATTAAAAGCACTACTTTAACAGGCGTTACTACTTATTCGTCAGTACTAAGCTTAGAGTCTTATACAGATGCTAACAGGCCATTCATGGTAACTGGCGTTTCACCAAATCCATTCGATAACTTTTTGCAGGTAAATTACAATGCTACTGAAGAATTCCATGCCGGCATTTCTTTGGTAAATGCAAATGGACAAGCAGTCTATTCGTCTTCAGAAATATTTTCACCAGGCATTAACACTTATACTTTTAACGACAGGCAACGCTTGCCAAAGGGGATTTATCTTTTTGCGATTTCCTCAAAATATGGAAAACAGGTGATTAAAGTGCTAAAAAAATAAGGGCTGATCAATAAAAATGTAAGGTTAAAGGCTAAAAAGTAGTTTTTCAGTACTAACATTTTTCGACAATTTAAAGTATAACTACATAAGGCACCAAGGGCCTTCATGTTAAATAATTATTCTATGGCAAAACGTTTAAAGCTAAAGCAGCGTCAAAAACTTTCATTGATGCACAAAGGTATTTTGGTAATGGCCGGTACATCCATTTTAGGATTAGCAGTTTACCTCACCGTTTTTATGAACACCACAAGCGTAACTAGTTCCCGTGCAGGAAGCTTGGCCAACATGATGTTGGGTTATGATTTAAATACGGGTGAAGTGATCAGCTCCTTTGAATGGAACAGTGACGATCCGGTTAAAGCAACCAAAGGCCCTGATGCTTCTAAAATAAGCAGGTTTGCATTGGTTATGTCAGAAGGGGCTGATGGCACCAACGGATTAAGTGCAGGAAAATCAAAGGAAGGCATTAACATGGAAATACCTGCTGACAATTATTTTAACACTGATGGTATTGACCTTAGCTTCGACTTTAAACGCAATGAAGAAACATGTAACTTTTTTACGCGTGGAAAATATTTTAACTTCGGTATGAAAAAAGGGAAATTAATTGTTGCCTATAAAGTAAACCTAGAAAAAGGTAGGAACTATTCTATCAGCGAAACCACAAATTACGAAATACCTCAAGACAATAACTTCCGTAATTTTCGATTTGTTTATGATCCCAATACAGGAAAAGGGGAGGTGTTTGTGGACGGAGTTGTTGTTTGGAATTATCAGGGGCCTAAAGAACATTCTTTGTATTGGAAACCTTCTGACAATGTCATCATCGGTCAAAACATGACGGGTGGTGAAACAGATAAAACTATTCTTGACAACTTTATTATGCGTAACACCAACCATGTCAATCAACTTCCGGTCACCTTGCTTTCTTTCCAAGCGCAGGCAAAAGAATCGCATGTAATGGTTAGCTGGTTTACTTCTTTTGAATCCGATATTGATTCTTTCGTTGTTGAACGATCGTTAGATGCGGTTGAATATGCACGTATTGGAACCGTAAAAGCCACTGGCCATTCAGAAGCACTTCATGCTTATGCTTTCGCAGATAAAAATCCTTTAGAAAACAAAGTAGCATACTATCGCTTGGTGCCATCGAATAAACCACTTAAATCAATATCAGTTCCGGTGATAGGATATCGTTATAGAATTGATCATCCTGAAACAGCATTTAAGCCCGGGGATTATGGCCTGGATAGTACAGCATCTAAATAGAAAAAAAATATTGTTTATTAAAAGACAGTTGTTACTACAGCTGTCTTTTTTTATTTAGGCGCTTTTTTAAGC
>JAYTNW010000394.1:0-5326 GCA_043748115.1 Bacteroidota bacterium
TTTCAGCCTTTTGCTGTTTGATTAACTGCCGCTCCCGATAGCTTTCAAAAATTAGCGAAGCAACGCTTGCGCTGGGATAAATCATTGGTAAGGTTTCGACTGCGCAAACACCGCGATGTTTTTTATCCACACAAAGGCTTTAGGTTCGGAAACTTTTTTTCCTTTCTTGAAAACATCACCTACAATGTTATCTTCAATATAAAGTGGTGGATGTATATCATTGACATGATCTTTAATTGCTCACACATGATATGGTTCATTTTGCCCATGAACCTGTTGTTATACACCAGTAGTAATTTCCTAAAATATTTTATGTTCCTGCTTTTCAGGCCGAGGAGAAATGCCCCCATTAGTTACTTCATTCCCTATTTACCTTTGCTCGTACTTTACTTTGGATACTATATCAGGTTGGTGCGCACAAAAGCCTATTTGCAAGAATGGTTTTTTAAAAAATCATATGATGATCCATGGAATCCAACCAAGTCATCAGCACATGCAAAAGCACTTGGCTTGTAAATTTTTTTTCCTTTCATAAAAAATTTAGTTCAACCAGTAAAGCTAATTACCTCCCGTTAACTGCGTTCCAGATTGGCCACATTTATCTTTTTCATTTTCATCAAGGCTTGCATAGCATATTCTGCCTTTGCCTTATCTGCATCATTCAACAATTCCACCAATCTTCGCGGAACAATTTGCCACGATACTCCAAACTTATCTTTTAACCAGGCGCACATACTCTCTTGTCCACCATCTGCAGTTAATTTATTCCAGTAGTAATCCACCTCCTCTTGATTCTTGCAATCTACCACCAAGGACACGGCTTCATTAAAAGTGTACTCATGAGCACCAGGGCCATCCATGGCGATCAATTCATTATCATTAAGGCTAAATTCGGAGTACAGGAGTTTACCTGCATGGGCATCTCCATCAGGATATCTTTCCAACCGTTTTGTTTGTGCATTAGAAAATATTTCATTGTAAAAACGAATGGCTTCTTCTCCGCGACCAAATTGATTGGCTGTAAATAAAAAAGATGGTATCAATTTTTTACTTCCTTTCCCTTCTGCAATTAACATCAATTGCCATGTCATCCCGAATTTATCTTGCACCCAGCCATATTTTTCGCTCCATGGATAACTGCTTAATGGCATTAACGATTTGCCGCCCATCAGTAGTTTATTATATTTATCTGTAACCTCTTCTGCTGTTTCCTCCATAATAAAAAAAGAAATGGATGGGTTAATCTTAAACATTAGCCCACCATTGAGGCCCATTATTTTTTTACCCATCAGCTCAAACGTTACCACCAAGGGTGTGCTATCCTTAATTTTTGATTGCTTGAATATTGAGCAATAAAATTCTGCTGCTTGTTGAGCTTGTCCGTTAAACCACAAGCATGGGAAAATGTTGTTTGTCATTTAGCTTTATTTAGATGTAAATGTTTTTTGCCGTATCTCCTTCAACTTGGAAAATAAAACTGTAAAAATTAAATGTGACCATCGCATTACTCAAAAAACCATTACAATTACTTACAGTAGTACTGGGTTTTAATTTTCTTCTGCGTGACTTTTAAAACTATTTAATATGGCTTGCCATCCAGCACGTTGCATTTCAATCGAATGAAATTTTTCTGCTTCAAATCTTTCAGTAACTTTAATCCCCTCGTTGTGTTGATCAAAAGTAACGGTTACTTTTCGGCCATCAGCAATCGTATAAGATATGAGTTGGTGTGTTTTTATTTCGTCATAAATTCCGTTAAAATCAAAGGACATGCTTCCGTCTTTTGCCGCCATGGTGGAAGAAAATTTACCGCCTTCTCTCAAATCATTTTCTGCTTTGGGCGTATGCCAATCATCAGATGCATTATTCCATTTTACAATATGTTGCGGAGTGGTCCAATAGTTCCAAACTTTTTCGATAGGAGCATTCACGTTGGCTTCAATGGTAATCATCCGCAGAGAATCCGATTCTGCAATTTCCTTTACTTTTTGTAAGGCCGCAGGGAATGTTTTCTCGAAATATTCAACCCATTCTTCAGGCACATCCATTGAAACCTTCAAGTTGGTGGTATCTCCGTTTTCCGATAACAAGTAAATCTCCTTTAACCCCGACCATGTTGGTGCAGGCTGTTTTACGCCAACCTTCATTTCACCAATGTGTTTAAAGGCCATGTGTGTTGGCTCTTCTTTTGTTTCAATGATACTGTACATCCCGCTTTTTTCAGGTGAGAGAAAAAGTATTTCGCTGCCTTGCTGCCAGTCGCTTTGGGCATAACACCCTTCATAAAAAACACCTGCCCACTCACGGTAATAGCTATCATTCCACAAGGTATGCCACACCATATTGCGTGGAGCATTTATATTGGTTACAAATTCCTTTTTTACCATTTCACTTTATTTTTTGCCTCTAAAAATAGCGTTATATTCTAATCATTTTAAATGCGTGTAAAAAAACTGGAGGCTCTCATTTATAATGCAATTCAAAAAACACGTGTGCAAAATATTCTTTTTTGAGGAGCGCAATGCATGTTTATGTTATCCTGTAAAACATTTACTTTTGCCGTACTTATGCAAAATCTTATTTCAATTGTTAACGAGGAAGATATTCCTTTGGAATTATCCTCCACGCCTGTAGGCTCATTGCTACGTTACCACAATTTAAACGCTCCGTTTGAAAAATATGATAAAGCCGAGATGCTTGTAGGGATGTGTATGGATAACCGTAAGCACCTTCACATTCCGGATAACTTTGCATTTATTATTCGCACGGGGGGAGCCAATTTGCGTTACAGCGAATTTAGGGTTAGTTATGCCATTGCAGTTGGCGGAGTAAAATGCATTGCGTTAATTGGTCACAGCAACTGCGGAATGGTGAATTTAATGGCAAGGCGTAATTTGGTTATAGACGGGCTGGTGAACAATGCCGGCTGGACAAGGGAAGAAGCCGAAGAACATTTTTATCATAATGAACCTACTCATGAAATTGGCAATGAAATTGATTTTGTGAGAAGTGAAGCCAAACGCATACGACTGAGGTATCCTAAAATACTAGTGGTGCCCATGCATTATAAGGTGGAAAACAACAAACTTTATATTGTAGCGGAATAACAAAATGACTTCGTAGCTCAGTTGGTAGAGCAACTGACTCTTAATCAGTGGGTCGAGAGTTCGAATCTCTCCGAGGTCACCTCGCAATAAAATTGGGTTGCCTTTATTAAAAGGCGATTAAAGTATCCCTTCCTCCTCAAAACTTTTTACACTATTTTCTGTTTTATATAGTTCAGTTATCAACTGGAAATTTACATTTGTAAAACAAATATTATTAAATACTATAAAAATGGCATTAGAAATTACAGACAGCAACTTTGAGGAGCTGGTAATGAAATCGGATAAACCGGTATTGGTTGATTTTTGGGCAGAATGGTGCGGCCCATGCCGCATGGTAGGCCCTATCGTGGAGGAGCTGGCAAAAGACTATGACGGAAAAGTGGTGGTAGGTAAAATAGACGTGGACAGCAACCCCAATATTTCCATGCAGTTTGGCGTTAGAAACATTCCAACACTTTTAATTTTTAAAAACGGACAAATTGTGGATAAGCAAGTAGGCGTAGTTCCTAAAAATGTGCTTGCAAAAAAGTTGGATGCTCAATTAGCATAATAAAGTATAAGCGTTGGCTCTCAAATTTTATATTTTTTTCTGATGCCCGTTAATCAACAGGAAGTACAAACCCTCTCTCATCTGGAATTGCTTGCGCGACAGGTGGTAGAGGGTTTTATTACGGGTTTACACAAAAGCCCCTTTCATGGCTTTAGCGTGGAGTTTGCAGAACATCGTTTGTACAATACAGGAGAGTCAACCCGGCATATTGACTGGAAACTTTTTGGGCGTACCGACAAGTTATTCATTAAACGGTATGAGGAAGAAACCAATCTTCGTTGTCAAATAGTAGTTGATAACTCCTCCTCCATGCACTACCCCGAAGCGGGTACTCGAAGTAAAACGTTAAACAAAATAAACTTTGCCGTACACTGCGCTGCATCCATTGTGTACATGATGAAGCAACAACGCGATGCTGTAGGGCTAACTGTTTTTTCTGATCGGATCACACTGCAAACACCGGCACGATCTAGCACCGTTCATCAAAAATTATTGTTTGCTAAACTGGAAGAGCTGATAGACGTTAAGCAACCTGCGTTACAAAAAACATCAGCAGCGGATTCCATTCATCATCTTTCTGAAAGTATTCATAAACGTTCTCTTGTCATTATTTTTAGTGATATGTTTGAAAACGTGGGCGAAGAAGATGGTCTATTCAAATCCTTGCAGCATTTGAAACACAATAAACATGATGTTATTCTTTTTCATGTTACCGATAAAAAACATGAGCTTAACTTTGAATTTGAAAACCGCCCTTACCGCTTTGTGGATGTAGAAACGGGAGAAGAGGTTAAAGTACATAGCAATCAGGTGCGCGAAAAATATTTAGAGGCCATTCGTGCTTACAAAAAAGTGCTGGTGGACAAATGCGCGCACTACAAAATAGACCTTGTAGAAGCAGATATTAACGAAGGCTATCAGCAGGTGCTGTTGCCTTACCTGCTGAAACGCGAGCGGATGTATTGATTTTTTACTTTCCTCCCACCACCTGTTCTACCCAGGCTTTGCCCCACTCATTCTTCTCTTCCTCGCTCCATAGTGATGGATAAAAAATTCGTTTCTGAAAACGCGGAGGTAAATATTTTTGCCAGTTGGTTCCTCCTGTTGCAGGTACATCTTCATCGCCCGTTTGTAAATAGCGCACTGCAGATTTATAATGAACAAGCGGCCAGTTAACATTCACATTAATATCTAATTGTTTAAGCGCTGTTACTAATGCCGGGCTTTTTTGCTCTTCAGAAGTTATCGATTGGTATTTTGCCCAAGCATTTCCGCCCATCATGTCTTTCCCTAATGCAATAAATTCTGCTTCGTACTTTTTTTCAAACTGCAGCAAGGTGAGCGTTTTGCCACCGGTTGCTGATTCTGTTGCGCCTTTTTTCCAATAGATGTACTGGTACATTTCTTCTACTGTAGAATTTTTATTCTCAAAACGATGACGCTCTTCTTTATCAACTAAATTAAAAAAGTTAGTAGAACATATTTCTATTTTCCTGTATTGTGCACTTTGAAAACCACTGGCCGGTAACAAAGCCATTCGGTATAACCGGAATTGTTCTTTCTCCATGCCGTTAATCATAATTTCAAACGACTTGGTTAGCGCTTCAAAATAACGGTTAATGCGATTGATGCGTGCCGTTAAAAATTCTGGCGATATTTTGTCGTTCCA
>JAYTNW010000395.1:0-1775 GCA_043748115.1 Bacteroidota bacterium
GACCAAACCAGTGCGCATGATGAGCTGGTGGGTTATTTCCCTGAAGGTTTAACAGTGGAGCAAGCGCGCCTACTTCGAGAAACCGATCCTGGAAAATACAAGCTGCTGAGCAAGCAAAGCATGGTGAAACATGTGGAGCTCATGAATGCGTTACAGAAAAAAGGCGCTGTAACTTTTGACTATGGTAACAACCTTCGCGGACAGGCTTTGGCCATGGGCATGAAAAATGCTTTTGAATTTCCGGGATTTGTACCGGCTTACATTCGTCCGTTATTTTGTGAAGGCAAAGGACCTTTTAGATGGGCTGCATTAAGCGGTAACCCCGAAGACATTTATAAAACCGACAAAAAAATATTGGAGCTGTTCCCCGAAAACAAAGCGTTGCACCGCTGGATAAAAATGGCACAGGAGCGCATTGCATTTCAAGGATTGCCGGCACGCATTTGCTGGCTGGGACAAGGCGAACGCGAAAAAGCAGGGCTTGCCTTTAATGAAATGGTTAAAAACGGTGAAGTGAGTGCACCCATTGTTATTGGTCGCGACCACCTGGATTGTGGCAGCGTGGCATCACCCAACCGTGAAACTGAGGCCATGAAAGATGGTAGCGATGCGATTGCCGACTGGCCAATTTTAAATGCACTCATCAACACAGCAGGTGGAGCCAGTTGGGTGAGTTTGCACCATGGTGGCGGTGTGGGTATAGGCTACAGCATACATGCCGGAATGGTGATAGTGGCAGATGGAACTGACGATGCAACAAGAAGATTAAAACGTGTGTTGCACAACGACCCCGCCATGGGAGTGCTTCGTCATTTAGATGCCGGTTATGATATTGCTGCCGACACGGCAAGGATCCACCGCCTAAACCTGAAAGACAGGCTAAATAAAAAGTAAAGAATCTTTTTTCCAAGCGATGTGTGCTAAATAGTACCGTTTGCTTTGCACGGGCTAGTTTTTAATTGTTTTAACTATTACTTGTTGGCTTTAGTCTTTTACATCATATCAAGCATTTGCTTCATTTAATATAATGAATGCATTTTTAGTTTTGTTATCTAATATCAACTTTCTACTTTCGGAACACTTTTAAATTAAATTTCTTACGATGAAACCAGTCGCTTCGCTTTGTTTTATTTTATACTGTGGATTTGGTGTGCATGCAGCAACGTTGAACGTTCCATCACAATATCCGACCATACAATCTGCCATTGTTGCCGCAATGCAGGGTGATACAGTGCTGGTGGTTCCTAATGCCGTTTATGTGGAGAACATAGATTTTTTAGGAAAAAATATTGTGGTTCGCACCCCTAACCCTGTTGCCGATAAACTAACAACCATAATTGACGGAAATAGCAACGGTAGCGTGGTGCGTTTTATAAACCGTGAAACCAACGCTGCAAAAATCGAAGGATTTACTGTTACTAATGGAACGGGTAGCTTGCGAGACTGGAGCTATTACCTGCCACAGTCTATATTGGCTGGTGGCGGCATATTGTGTGATAATCCTCTGGCATTTGGCGACTCTGTGTTACAAAACGGCTCCTCTCCTACCATAGCCCACATGATAGTTGAAAATAATTCTGCGGCATTTGGTGGAGGAATCTGCGCCTTTTTATTTTCAAGGCCAATAATTGAAAACTCGATTGTGCGTTTTAACACCTGCACTGAATTGGGTGGAGGCATTGCCATTTATGAAGCATTTAATCCCTCAAGCAATGATTCTGCCGTATCGTTAACCAATGTAGAGGTAACACACAATACCGGAGGCATAGAAGGTG
>JAYTNW010000396.1:0-12507 GCA_043748115.1 Bacteroidota bacterium
TGAAGCATAAATGGGACAAAAAGCACACCCGATAGGAAACAGATTAGGAATTATCCGTGGATGGGATTCTAATTGGTATGGTGGAAAAAACTATGCTGAACGTTTGGTTGAAGATGATAAGATCCGCAATTACTTGCATGCACGTCTTGCTAAAGGTGGAGTTGCACGTGTGGTGATTGAGCGTACCTTAAAATTAATTACTGCTACTATTCACACTGCCCGTCCGGGTATCGTGATTGGAAAAGGCGGTTCAGAAGTGGATAAGCTTAAAGAAGAAATCAAGAAGATCACTAAAAAAGAAGTTCAAATAAACATATTTGAAATAAAACGCCCTGAGCTGGATGCGCAATTAGTTGCAGAAGGTGTGGCTAAGCAAATTGAAGCGCGTATTTCTTACAGACGTGCTGTCAAATCTGCAATCGCCTCTTCAATGCGTATGGGTGCAGAAGGTATCAAGATAATGTGTTCCGGGCGTATCGGTGGTGCTGAAATGGCACGTACTGAACAATACAAAGACGGACGTATTCCATTGCACACTTTCCGTGCTGATATTGATTTTGCAATTGTTGAAGCACAAACTACTTATGGTAAACTAGGTGTGAAAGTGTGGATCTGCAAAGGAGAGGTTTTCGGAAAACGTGATTTATCTCCAAACATCGGAATGGCATCAACACCAAAACCAGGTGGAACAGGAGAACGCAGACAGGAAAGAGATCGTGGTGACCGCGGTGGACGTGGTGGCGACCGCAGAGGCGGAGGAGATAGAAGAGGTGGAAATAGTGGTGGTGGAGATCGCAGAGGTGGAGACAATAGAAGGTAACAAGTATTTTATAAAATTGAAAAGGAGTAATTAGAAATGTTACAGCCCAAAAAGACAAAATTCAGGAAGCAGCAGAAAATGCGCAACAAAGGCGATGCAAGCCGTGGTGCACAGTTAGCTTTCGGATCATTCGGAATAAAATCATTAGAGAGAACACAATTGACCTCTCGCCAGATAGAAGCAGCTCGTGTAGCGTTAACGCGTTTCATGAAGCGTGAAGGACAAACGTGGATCCGTGTGTTTCCTGACAAACCGGTAACCCGTAAGCCTGCAGAGGTACGTATGGGAAAAGGTAAAGGTGCTCCTGAATATTGGATCGCACAGGTTAAACCGGGAACCATGTTGTTTGAAGCAGACGGAGTTTCTGTTGAAACAGCAAAGGAAGCCATGAGATTGGCAGCACAAAAACTACCGGTTATTACCAAGTTTGTAATTCGCAGAGATTATTCTGCAGCGTAATCATAAATCAACGCAAAAAATGAAACAGTCAATAGTAAATGATTTAACTACGGAAGAAGTTAAAGCAAGAATAAAGGAAGAAAAAGACAACCTGCAAAAATTTGTTATGCAGCATGCAGTTTCTCCAATGGATAATCCATTGAAAATACGATCTACACGTAAACTGGTAGCACGTTTAAAAACAGAATTGAACAAGAGATTGTCTAATCAGGCATCAAAATAATCATCACATGAGTACCGAAAGAGCGTTACGCAAAACCAAAATAGGAATTGTTACCAGCACTAAAATGCAAAAGACCATTGTTGTGTCTGAAGAGCGAAAAGTAAAGCATGCCATGTATGGTAAGTTCATTAACAAGACAAAAAAATTCCATGCTCATGATGAAACCAATGTTTGTGGAGCAGGCGACAGGGTGTTGATCATGGAAACACGTCCGTTAAGTAAAACAAAACGTTGGAGATTAGTTGAAGTATTAGAAAAAGCAAAATAATGATATAGTTTAAAGTTTAAGGTTTAAAGTTTCAAGTTAAAGAACTTTAAACGCGAAACTTTAAACCTTAAACTTCCAAAGAAAATGATACAGTCGGAATCAAGATTAATAGTAGCAGATAACAGCGGAGCAAAAGAAGTTTTGTGCATCCGTGTGTTAGGCGGAACAAGAAAACGTTATGCATCCTTAGGGGATAAAATAGTAGTAGCTGTAAAAAGCGCCATCCCATCAGGCAACGTAAAAAAAGGAACAGTAAGTAAAGCTGTGGTAGTTCGTGTAAGCAAAGAAGTAAGGCGTACAGACGGATCATACATTCGCTTTGATGACAATGCTGTGGTATTATTAAATCAGGCTGATGAGTTAAGAGGAACACGTATTTTCGGACCGGTGGCGCGTGAACTTCGTGAGAAGCAATACATGAAAATTGTTTCATTAGCACCGGAAGTAATTTAATTCTATAATATCAGGAAAATGATTAAGGTTAAAATAAAAAAAGGAGATATTGTAAAGGTGATTTCCGGGGAATCCAAAAGCAAACAAGGTCGTGTGCTGGAGGTGTTTCCTGAAAAAAATCGCGCTACAGTAGAAGGGGTGAACATTGTTTCAAAACACTCTAAACCTACAGCAAAAAACACACAAGGTGGTATCGTTAAAAAAGAGGCATCAGTAAATATTTCCAACCTGGTGTTGATAGATCCTAAATCAGGAAAACCATCCAAGGTGGGAAAAAAAGAAGTTGATGGTAAATTAGTTCGTTACGCAAAAAAATCAGGGGAGGTAATTAAATAATGAGTTACGCACCACGCCTTAAAGGCAAATATAAAAATGAAATTATACCTGCGCTGAAAGATCGTTTTCAGTACAAAAGCATCATGCAGGTTCCTAAGCTGACCAAAATCTGTTTAAACCAGGGTATTGGCGATGCAGTAAGCGATAAGAAAATTGTTGATGCTTGCGTTAGTGAAATGACAACCATTTCAGGACAAAAGGCCAATGCTACTTTCGCTAAGAAAGATATCTCGAACTTTAAAGTTCGTAAAGGAGTTCCTATCGGGGTTCGCGTTACATTACGTGATGAGAACATGTATGAATTTCTGGATCGCTTAATCTCGGTTTCTCTTCCACGTATTCGCGATTTTCGTGGTATCAACAACAAAGGATTTGACGGTCGCGGAAACTACACATTAGGAATCACAGAACATATCATTTTCCCTGAGATTGATATTGACAAAGTGAGCAAGATCCGTGGAATGGACATTACGTTTGTTACCACTGCAAAAACAGATAACGAGGCCATGGAATTATTAAAAGAGTTTGGCCTTCCATTTAAAACCAATGCTAATTAAGATAACTCATGGCTAAAGAATCTATCAAAGCAAGAGGAAGAAAGAAAGATAAACTGGTGGCAAAATATGCAGCAAAACGCGCTGCTTTAAAAGAAGCCGGTGATTATTTGGGTTTGGCATTATTGCCACGCAACTCATCACCAGTTCGCCAGCATAATCGTTGTATGATAACGGGACGTCCTCGTGGGTACATGCGCCAGTTCGGAATTTCACGTGTGTTGTTTCGTAAAATGGCATTAGAAGGTAAAATTGCCGGTATAACAAAGGCGAGCTGGTAATTAATTTAACAAAGTAAAAAATCAGATAATAGTATAATACAATGACTGATCCGATAGCAGATTATTTAACTAGGCTACGTAATGCGGTAAAAGCAAATCACCGTATTGTGGAAGTTCCTGCTTCAAATACCAAAAGAGAAATTACAAAAATTCTTTTCGAAAAAGGATATATCTCTAACTACAAGTTTGAAGAAACAGAAAATAAACAAGGAAAGATAAAAGTAGCCTTGAAATATAACCCGGTGACTAAACTTCCTGCCATCACTAAAATGAGACGTGTAAGCCGTCCGGGATTAAGAAAATATGTGGATCATACAAAACTTCCCCGTGTAATCAATGGATTGGGTATTGCTATCATTTCTACCAGCAAAGGTATGATGACAGATAAAGAGGCCCGTCACCTAAATGTAGGTGGAGAAGTATTGTGTTACATATATTAATAATATAAAGTCGAAGGCTGACAATGAAAATTGAACGCCAAAACAAATATCAAACAAGAAATTAAAATGTCACGAATAGGAAAATTACCCGTAGCCATTCCATCAGGAGTACAGGTTTCTGTAGCTGAAAGTGTGGTTACAGTTAAAGGCCCAAAAGGAACACTTACCCAATCAATTGCTGAAGGGGTGACTGTAGAAATGGAAGGAAGCAATGTGGTGTTAACGCGAGCTTCAGAGCAAAAGCGTCACAAGGCATTACACGGTTTGTACCGTTCGCTCATCTCCAATATGGTAAAAGGGGTTTCTCAAGGTTACAAAATTGAGCAGGAACTTGTGGGTGTAGGATACCGTGCAAGCAACCAGGGTCAAATATTAGACTTGGTACTTGGTCATTCTCACCACGTGGTTTTTGAATTGCCCATAGAGATTAAAGTGGCTACAAAAACAGAAAGAGGTAGCAACCCTACCATCATTTTGGAAAGCCACGATAAACAATTAGTGGGACAGGTTGCTGCAAAAATTCGTTCGTTACGTGCACCTGAGCCATACAAAGGAAAAGGGATTAAGTTTACAGGAGAAGTATTGAGAAGAAAAGCAGGAAAATCTGCCGCTAAAAAATAATAAGTAAGATGAAAAGCGTTAAAACTAGTCGCAGGGCTAAAATCCGCAAACGTATTCGCGGTGGCGTAAAAGGAACACAGGAGCGTCCAAGGCTGTCGGTTTTCCGTAGCAACAAACAAATATACGTACAGGTAATTGACGATCTGTCAGGCAATACACTTGCAGCTGCATCATCAGCAGAAACAGGAGCTTTAGCCGATGGTAATAAATCAATAAAATCAACAGCTGTAGGTAAATTGATTGCCGAACGTGCACTTGCAAAAGGAATTTCTGTGGTAACGTTTGACAGAGGTGGATACCTCTACCACGGAAGGGTAAAAGCATTAGCAGACGGAGCAAGAGAAGGTGGACTTAAATTCTAAAACTGAAACATGTTAGCAACAGCATCAAAAAAAGTAAAACCGGGCGAAATCGAATTAAAAGACAGGCTCGTAGCAGTTAATCGTGTTACTAAGGTAACCAAAGGAGGCCGTACATTTTCATTTGCCGCCATAGTGGTGGTAGGTGATGAAAAAGGTGTGGTTGGATATGGTTTAGGTAAAGCAAAAGAAGTAACCGATGCCATTACCAAGGCGATTGACGATGCAAAAAAGAATTTGGTAAAAGTAACCATACATAAAACTACAGTTCCTCATGAGCAGGAATCAACCTTTGGTGGTGCACAGGTGTTTTTGAAGCCCGCAGCTCCAGGAACTGGTGTAATAGCCGGTGGTGCCATGCGTGCCGTATTGGAGAGTGTTGGGATTCATGACGTATTGGCGAAGTCAAAAGGTTCATCTAACCCGCATAACGTTGTTAAAGCAACCATTACAGCACTTGCGCATATGCGTGATGCAGTAACAATAGCTAACCAACGGGGTGTGGATATCAGCAAAGTGTTTAACGGTTAATAACAAAACACATGGGAAAAGTAATTATCAAACAAGTAAAAAGCGGTATTGACCGTCATAAAAGCCAGAAACTAACACTAAAGGCACTGGGGTTAAGAAATGTGTATGATTCAGTTGAAAAGGAATCAACCCCTCAAATAAAAGGCATGATTGCCAAAGTAAGCCACTTAGTGCAGGTAACTGAAAAATAATAAAGGAGACTTAGCGATGAATTTAAGTAATTTAAAACCAGCAGAAGGTTCTACAAAAAAACGCAAGAGGATTGGTCGTGGTACCGGTTCTGGTCACGGTGGTACATCCACACGCGGACATAAAGGTGCGCAATCAAGATCAGGATATTCGCGTAAAATTGGTTTTGAAGGAGGGCAGATGCCACTTCAAAGACGTTTACCTAAATATGGTTTCAATAATATTTTCCGTGTTGAATACACAGGCATTAACCTGGATGTTCTTCAAAAGTTAAGCGAGAAACACGGATTGACGGAAATTAACCACACTATTCTTTGTGAAAAAGGATTGGTTTCTAAACGCGATCTGGTAAAAATATTAGGCCGTGGCGAACTGAAAGTAAAAGTAAATGTAACAGCACATGCTTTTTCAGCAACAGCAAAAAGCGCCATTGAAACTGCTGGCGGAACAACCACCATTCTTGAAAAGAAATAATGAAAGACCTGATTCAAACATTACGCAACATATTTAAAATTGAGGAACTTCGTTCGAAGATCCTCAACACCTTACTTTTTGTAGCAATCTATCGTTTGGCATCACACATCGTATTACCAGGTGTTGATCCTGATCAGTTGGGAGCTCTAAAACAACAAACATCTGAAGGAATATTCGGATTGCTGGATATGTTTGCCGGAGGTGCTTTTTCACAAGCATCCATTGTTGCATTAGGTATTATGCCTTACATTTCTGCATCCATTGTGGTTCAGATTTTGGGCATAGCAGTTCCGTACTTCCAAAAAATGCAAAAGGAAGGCGAGAGCGGAAGAAAACGTTTGAATCAAATCACCCGATGGTTAACCGTGCTGGTGGTTGCAGGCCAGGCTCCTGGGTATCTCGTAAATCTTCGTGCACAAGCACAATCAGCTATTATTGCTTACACTAATC
Organism: Bacteroidota bacterium; assembly: GCA_043748115.1. Lineage (GTDB taxonomy): Bacteria > Bacteroidota > Bacteroidia > AKYH767-A > OLB10 > OLB10. The sequence goes on from JAYTNW010000396.1 coordinate 6,459, forward strand.
CCGCTGCATTATCACCAACCTTGTGGTGGATCACTTCCATTATCATTCTTATTGCAGGAACATTGTTTGTGATGTGGTTAGGGGAGCGTATTCAAGAAAAAGGAATTGGAAACGGGATTTCACTGATCATTATGGTGGGTATCATTGCCCGCTTACCCTTTGCTTTGCGTGATGAGTTTTTAGCTCGTTTAAATCAAACCGGAGGTGGGCTGATTATGTTCTTGGTTGAAATTGTAGCCTTGTTCTGTGTGGTAGTCATCTGTATATTGTTAGTGCAAGGAACAAGAAAAATTCCTGTTCAGTTTGCCAAAAAAATAATTGGTAACCGCCAATATGGAGGACAGCGCCAGTATATTCCTTTAAAAGTAAATGCTGCTGGAGTAATGCCAATCATTTTTGCCCAAGCTATTATGTTTATACCGGCAACGGTTGCACAGTTCTTCCCTGAGTCATCGTCTATGCAAGGGTTCGCTAGTTCGCTTACAGACTTTCATTCGCCATGGTATAACATTATTTTTGCAACGTTAATTATTCTCTTTACTTACTTCTACACTGCCATAACCGTTAATCCAAACCAAATGGCCGATGATATGAAAAAGAATGGAGGGTTTATACCCGGTGTAAAACCTGGAAAGCAAACTGCATCGTTCATTGATGATGTAATGTCGAGAATTACATTGCCAGGTTCATTGTTCCTTGCATTTGTAGCTATACTTCCAGCACTGGCAAAAGTGATGGGAATCAGTACCAACTTTGCTCAGTTTTACGGAGGAACATCATTGTTAATATTAGTGGGTGTTGTCTTAGACACCTTGCAACAGATAGAAAGTCATTTGTTAATGCGTCATTACGATGGATTAATGAAGTCAGGACGTATTAAGGGCCGTTCGTCCATTAATGCACCTGTACAATAAAATAAACGGAGGAGAGGAAGCGTGCAAATTGAGTATCGCTCCAAAGAGGAGATAGAGTTAATTAGAATTAGTTCTTTACTTGTTGGAAAAACTATTGCAGAAACGGCAAAGCATATCCGTGCCGGAATTACTACTGCTGAACTGGATAAGATCGCTGAAGACTTTATTCATTCGCAGGACGCAAAACCGGCCTTTAAAGGATACAACGGCTTTACAGGGTCGCTATGTATTTCAGTAAATGCTGAAGTTGTACATGGTATCCCCGGCAAGCGGGAGTTAATGGATGGTGATGTGGTTACGGTGGATTGCGGAGTGTTGAAGAATGGATATTACGGTGATTCTGCTTACACCTTTGCCATTGGCGAAGTATCAGAAGAGGTAAAGAAACTTCTGAAGGTAACCAAAGCCTGTTTATATCTGGGAATTGCAAAAGCGGTGGCCGGAAACAGAATTGGCGACATAAGTTACAATGTTCAGAAACATGCGGAGTCAAACGGGTTTGGTGTTGTGAGAGAGTTAGTGGGGCATGGAATAGGTACCAAGCTGCATGAGAAACCTGAAGTGCCAAACTACGGAAAGGCAGGGCAGGGATTGTTGTTGAAACCGGGAATAGTGATTGCAATTGAGCCCATGATTAATATGGGAACAAAAAATGTGAGACAGTTAAAAGATGGATGGACAATTGTAACAGCGGATAACAAACCTTCAGCGCATTTTGAGCACACAGTGGCAATAGATAATTTACAGGCAGAAATATTGTCATCGTTTGAACCAATAGAAGCAGAAGAGAAAAAGAATAAGAATTTAGCACAGATTATTTACAACTAAAGAATATTAAAAGATTGCATGGCTAAACAGTCATCTATAGAGCAGGACGGAACCATAACAGAAGCATTAAGCAATGCTATGTTTAGGTGTGAGTTAGAGAATGGACATGAGATCATTGCGCATATTTCCGGAAAAATGCGGATGAATTATATAAAAATATTACCGGGAGATAAGGTGAGAATTGAAATGTCGCCTTACGATTTAACAAAAGGAAGAATTACGTACAGATATAAATAGTTTTAAGTTAAAGTTTACGGATAACAGTTTAACAACAAACTGAAACCTCGAACTCCAAACACAAAGAGAAATGAAAGTTAAACCAAGTTTAAAAAAACGCAGTGTTGATTGCAAGATCGTTAGACGCAACGGAAAGTTGTATGTGATCAACAAAAAAAATCCACGTTTTAAACAACGTCAAGGGTAATTAAAAAATAAAAAAGTAGGCTCCGGAAAAAATATTCGTAAGCTGAAAATCAAAAAAAACAAATAAAGTAAAATGGCTCGTATATCAGGTATCGATTTACCAAAACATAAAAGAGGAGAAATAGGCCTCACGTACATTTACGGCATCAGCCGCCCTACAGCACAACGTTTGCTGGATGAGTGCGGAATTTCTTACGACAAAAAAGTGGAAGAGTGGAATGATGATGAATTGAATAAGATTCGCTCGTTCATTAATGATAACATTAAGGTAGAAGGAGCACTACGTTCAGAAACGCAATTGAACATCAAACGCTTGATGGACATTGGAAGCTACCGTGGTGTACGTCATCGTTTGGGCTTGCCCGTGCGCGGACAACGTACTAAAAACAACTGCCGCACACGTAAAGGAAAACGTAAAACAGTAGCAAACAAAAAGAAAGTAACTAAATAAAGTTGGATAGTTATTGGCGCACATGGTCAGTAGCTAAAAATTCAATACAAAAAAATAAATGGCTAAACAACAACAACAGTCTTCTGCTGCCAAAGCAACTAAGAAAAAGGTAGTTAAAGTAGAAGCTTTTGGAGAAGCACACATCAGTGCTACTTTCAACAACATCATCATCAGCTTAACCAACATGCAAGGCCAGGTAATATCATGGGCCAGTGCTGGTAAAATGGGCTTTAAAGGTTCAAAAAAGAACACACCTTATGCTGCACAAATGGCAGCTACAGACTGCGCTAAAGTGGCGTACGATATGGGTTTGAGAAAAGTGAAAGTATTTGTTAAAGGCCCGGGAGCAGGACGCGAGTCAGCTATCCGTACCCTTCATGGTGCTGGCATTGAAGTAACGGAAATTCTTGATTTAACTCCTATTCCTCACAACGGATGCCGTCCTCCGAAAAAGAGAAGAATTTAATCTTAAGAAATAACTTACCCTACATAGTTTTAATAACAAGAAAAAAATAGTTTAAATGGCACGATACATTGGACCGAAAACAAAGATTGCACGTAAATTCCGTGAGCCCATCTTTGGTCCCGATAAATATTTTGAAAAAAGAAGTTATCCTCCAGGACAACACGGTGCTGCTAAAAAACGCGCTAAACAAAGCGAGTATGCAGTTCAGTTGGCTGAGAAACAAAAAGTAAAATACACTTACGGTATTTTAGAAAGACAGTTTGCCCGTTTCTTCTCCATTGCTTCTCGCAAGGAAGGTATTACAGGGGAAAATTTGTTGAAACTGATAGAATCACGTTTAGATAATGTTGTTTTTCGTTTTGGTATTGCACCATCACGTGCAGCAGCCCGTCAGTTAGTAAGCCACCGCCACATTACTGTAAACGGTAAGGTCATCAACATCTCTTCTTATATTTTAAAAGCAGGAGATATGGTAGGTGTTCGTGAGCGTTCAAAAGCTTTTGAAACCATTAACGATGCACTTGCTTCCAGAAGCAATAAATTTGGATGGTTAGAGTGGGATACCAATGCATTCCAAGGTAAGTTCATTGCAGCTCCTTCGCGTGACGAAATTCCTGAGAACATCAAAGAACAGCTGATTGTCGAGTTGTATTCTAAGTAATCCTAAAATAGGGTAGTGAACACTACACTTGTTATTTGGATGAAGGCAGCACAACGTCAGGTAAATTAAAAATCAATTTAAATCAATAAAATAAAAAATATAAAATGGCCATACTTGCATTTCAACGTCCCGACAAAGTAATCATGAACCATGCTTCCGAAACTTTCGGTCAGTTTGAGTTCAGGCCTTTGGAACCGGGGTACGGTATTACAGTAGGTAACGCACTACGCAGGATCCTTCTTTCATCATTAGAAGGACATGCTATTACCAATGTAAGAATATCAGGAGTTGATCATGAATTCTCAACTATAAAAGGAGTTGTAGAAGATGTAACAGAAATAATCTTAAACCTTAAACAAGTACGTTTCAAAAAGCAAATTGAAGGCACTGACTCGGAAAAAGTACAGGTTGTTGTAAATGGAAAAACAGAATTTACTGCCGGTGATATAGCTAAACACACCTCTGCATTTCAGGTACTTAATCCTGAAATGGTGATTTGTACTATGGATGCCGGTGTTAAACTAACTATTGATTTAACCATTGACAAAGGCCGTGGATATGTTCCTGCAGAGGAAAACAAATCCAATAGCCATCCTATAAGCACCATTGCTATTGATTCCATTTTTACGCCTATTAAAAACGTAAAATATTCAGTAGAAAATTATCGTGTAGAGCAGAAGACGGATTACGAAAAATTAGTTCTTGAAATCACCTCTGACGGAAGTATTCACCCGAAGGAAGCTTTGCGCGAAGCAGCTGAAATTTTAATCCATCACTTCATGCTGTTTTCTGATGAGAAGATTACTTTAGACAGCAAACCTAAAACTCCGGTTGAAGAGTTTGATGAAAATACTCTTCACATGCGCCAGTTATTGAAGTCTAAATTAGTTGACATGGATCTTTCTGTACGTGCGTTAAACTGCTTGAAGGCAGCTGACGTAGAAACTTTAGGCGACCTGGTTTCCTTTTCTAAAACAGACCTGTTGAAGTTCCGCAACTTTGGTAAAAAATCATTAACGGAGTTAGAAGAACTGGTACGCAGTAAAAATCTCACTTTTGGGATGAACATTGCAAAATACATGTTAGATAAAGAATAATATAATTTTAGAATTTTAGAACATTTGATTTTGCTCAAACTAATCAAAGGGTCTTTAATTCAACAAACCAATAGTAAAAATGCGACACGGAAAAAAGGTAAATCATTTAAGTAGAACACATAGTCACAGGGCGGCTTTATTGTCTAACTTAGCCTCATCATTGATCATTCACAAACGTATAAGCACCACGCTGGCCAAAGCCAAAGCACTTCGTAAATACGTGGAGCCGTTAATTACACGCTCTAAAGACGATAGTACGCATTCACGCAGAACAGTGTTTAGCTACTTGCAGGACAAAAATGCTGTGTCGGAACTGTTTAAAGAAGTGGCTCCTAAAGTGGCTGAGCGCCCGGGAGGATACACACGCATTATTAAAACAGGTTTCCGTTTGGGTGATGCCGCTGAAACCTGCATGATGGAGTTGGTGGACTTTAACGAGTTGATGCTCGCTGATAAATCTCCTGCCAAAAAAGCGAAAACAACACGTAGAGGTCGTAAGCCAAAAGCTAAAGCTGATGGTGCTGACGAGGCTACAACTACAACAGAAGAATAACAGTGTTCTTAAAATATAAAAGCGAGGCTGTGCAATTTGGCGCAGCCTCGCTTTTTTTATTTTAAGGAGCAGAGGTTAAAAAAATCTCCGTCAGATGAAATGACGGAGGTTTTTTTGGTAGGATATTTACAGTTCGTTAATTAATAACTACTTTTTTACTTCTGAATTTATGCTTCCCGTCAAGACTATTTAACTGAACCTGGTACAAGCCTTTTGCTAGCTTCGACACATCAATCATTGCATTTCTTTTGATCAATTGTGACATCACTTGTTTTCCATAACTGTCAAATAAATTTAAACGATATGTTTTATCAAAAGTGTTACTTTGAATGGCAACGTTAAAATGTGCAGATGCAGGGTTGGGCTGAATTTTAAACTCCGTAAATAATTGGTCTTTTTCAACTCCCGGTTTTCGTTGCGGAATACAATTGGTGTCGCATTGTGAATAATATATTTTCTTGTACAGGTGCACACTATCATTTCCGGAATGAGTATAAATTAATATCCTGAATGCTGTGTCCACTTCTATTGAGTACGGCTCATCGTTACCAATATTTAAGTCGTTGTAAATAGCTGTCCAATATTGATTTCCTGCGGTATCGTATTTTATGGTTGCTATGTCATAATCAAATCCGTTCCAGCTTTTTCCGGTTACG
>JAYTNW010000397.1:0-3940 GCA_043748115.1 Bacteroidota bacterium
TAACAGGCACGCTTGCAACAGATGGTTTAAGAATTGGGATACGAGGTAACGTTGGAAGCATTGTGGGCGGTACAGCAGAAATAAGGCAAAACGAAAATCTGCCACTAAATTTTTACACCAATTATGCCACCAGCACCACAGGCAGCTTAACCATAGGCGCAAACAAACAAACAGGCATTGGCGATTTTGTGAGCACCGTTACAGCTCCAGCGCGCAGGTTGGAAGTGTATGACAGCGGAAGCAACCCACAGTTTAGAATTACAAAAACACTGGGATCGGTTTACACGGATATAAAAACCGATGGCAGCGGCTATTTAACGGTAAACCCGACCGGACGTTTTACAGGGTTTGATGTGAGCACTGCACCGGGTAATGTAGTTGATGTTAACAGTACTTCTACTAGTGTAAGCGGCTTACGATTACGTAATTTAAGTGCCGTTACCACACCGGGCAGCGGCAAGGTATTAAGTATAAATGGCAGTGGTGATGTTATTTTGGTGAATGACCAAAGCAGTGCTGCCAGCATTTGCGGCACTAATAATATTGTTGCAAGGTTTAACACAGGTGGCGGTGTAACATTTGAGTGTAGTGATATTTACAATAACTCAAGCGCGGTGAATAACCGGATAGGGTTGTTTACTACAAATCCGCAATACAAATTTCAGTGTGAACAGCCATCGTTGTTTACGACAACACCTGTAACATCACCATTGAGTATAACCAGTACAACCCACCCTCTAATGGTTAATTCCAATTCTGATGAAGCGTTTACGGTTCTTCACCAAGGAACAGGCTCGCGCGATAATTTGAGATTGTTTGGTGATGCTGGTGGCAAATACCACATGCGCATGGTGGGAACCAATGCTGACATGAGTTTTGACAACAACGCAACCAATCATGAAAGTTGGATGGGTTACTCTGCTTACAATAAGCAAACGGTTTTAAAATCTGATTTTAATGTTAATTCTCTTCCTTCAAATTATAACTTCAACTTTTTTGGCTTGTATTATTTACCTGATCAATCTAAGGTTTATATAGAAGCACAAGGTGCAGAAACAAATAACCCTATGCGTGTGAGTTTGTTTGTGAATAATAGAAACACCAATGAAAACGATGGATCTTTGACCTCAGTGGTGGGATACATAGAAACAGATCGCGAAACAGATGGAGGTATTTTTCCAATTAACCGTGGTGGCCATTTTTTAGCAAGAGGCGCAACAGGTCGTTCTTTAGTCAATGGTTATAATTATGGTATTGAAGGGCAAGCAAGAGGGGCAGGAATATATTCAAATAATGCAGCCGGCAAGTTTAAAACTGATAGCGTAGGAAATAATAATTATGGTGTTTACACTGAATCATCTGGAGGAGCCAATCTTGATTATGCATTGTACGCATCGGTGCCTTCAAGTATTTGTACCACCGGAACTTGTACACAAGCAGCAGGTTTCTTTAATGGTGATACTTATGCAAGTAATTATTGGCTTCCCAGTGACACTACTTTAAAAACCAATGTTCAACCTGCTACAGGGGCTGATAGCATCTTGCGACTTATACCGGTATATTCTTTCAACTATCTTACCCAAAACAATTTTGATTTATCGCTTCCGGAGAACATGCATTATGGGGTAATAGCACAAAGTTTACAACAGGTTTTGCCCAACTTAGTAAAAACGTTTAAGCAACCAGAGAAAAAGAATGATGCAGGCATTGTTACCTCACAGGAAAAGGAAATATTGGCTGTAAACTACAATGAGCTTACGCCTTTGCTTATTGCGGCATTTCAAAAACAAGGACAAAAAATAGACTCATTAGAACGTAGGCTTAATGCCATTGCACCACTGCGAATGGGAAACAACGGTACGCAAAGCAACACTGCATTGAGTGTTGAATTACGAAATACCCAAGCTATTGTACTAAACCAAAACGACCCCAATCCGTTTGAAGAGCAAACCAACATTACATGGAACCTACCTGTTGATGCTAACAACGGAGCATTAAATGCAATGATTATTTTTTATGATAACGCAGGAACTATTTTAAACACTGTTAAAATTAAAGAAGCAGGGCAAGGATCGCTTTTGGTTTATGGCAGCAAATTATCGCAAGGTGTTTACACCTACAGCTTGGTGGTAAACAACAAAACGGTTGAAACAAAAAGAATGGTGAAGGCAAGATAAAATTTTGTGTTTATTTAAAAAGCAAAAAACCACCTTAACGAGTGGTTTTTTGCTTTTGTTAGAAGTTGCTTTAACAAACCGAACGCTGCAAGCTAAACCCGACACTGCCTTGCCAGCCTTGTGCGGTGGGGTGCCGTGCACAAAAGGCAGTGGCGGGACCGGTGTTAGGCACAGAACCGATGCTTGTTTTACACTAATTTTTTACCTCTAAAAATGCGTTACATTTGCCCAACAAAATGTTGGTATGAGTATTCTTTCTATTAAAAATGTTTCTAAGGTTTATGCTTCGCATAAGGCACTCGATAACGTAAGTTTGGAAGTGCCTGAGGGCAGCGTGTTTGGCTTGCTGGGGCCTAACGGTGCAGGTAAAACGTCCCTCATTCGCATCATTAATCAAATAACCGGGCCTGACGGTGGTGAAATTACTTTTTTAGGCAAGCCCTTGCATCCCGAACAAATTTCTGACATTGGCTATTTGCCTGAAGAAAGAGGCCTCTATAAGAAAATGGAAGTGGGTGAGCAGGCTTTGTACCTGGCTCAGTTAAAAGGATTGAGCCGAAGCGATGCCATGAAAAAACTGAAATACTGGTTCGAAAAATTTGAAATTGTGCCATGGTGGAAAAAGAAAATTGAAGAGTTAAGCAAGGGAATGCAACAGAAGGTGCAGTTTATTGTAACGGTTTTGCATGAGCCTAAACTATTGATATTGGATGAGCCTTTTACTGGTTTTGACCCTATAAACGCCAACCTTATTAAAGATGAATTGCTGGAGCTTAAAAAAAATGGAACCTCCATTATTTTATCCACCCATCGGATGGAGAGTGTGGAGGAATTGTGTACACACATTGCTTTGATAAATAAGTCGAAGAAAATATTAGATGGTGCAGTGCGCGAGGTGAGAAAACAATTTAAGACTAATTTGTTTGAATTGGAATACAAAGGCAATGCCGTTGGCCTGGCTAATGCATTGTGGACAGGATTTGAATTGGTGGATAACAAACCGCTGGACGATCACATGTATGCGTTGGTTAAGAATATTGGAACGGCTTCATCAAACGATTTATTAAAAGCATTGATTAACGATGTGGATATTATTTCGTTTAAAGAACGCATACCCGGCATGGGCGATATTTTTATTGAGTCGGTAAAAGGTACCGGTCACTACGCGGAAGCCTAATTTGTTTTTAGAAAATAAATAAAATACGATGAATAAAATATTCTTAATCATACAGCGTGAATACCTGTCGCGTGTTAAAAAGAAATCGTTTATTATAATGACCCTGTTAGGCCCTGCACTGGGAGCGGGTCTCATTGGATTTGCTGCTTATTTGGCGCTTAACCAAGGCGACACCCTATCGGTGGTACGTGTGGTGGATGAAACCGGTCAGTTGTCAGGTAAACTATCTAACTCCAAATCGGTGGTGTTTAATATTGACACCATGCCCATTGCTACTGCACGGCAACTGTTTAATGCCAGCAACGAGTATGGCTTGCTTTATTTGCCGGCTAACACGTTGAAGCAAGCAAACGCCCCTGTGTTGTACACCGAAAAGCAACCCACTCCAATGGTTGTTGCCTATATTGAACGCGAACTGCAAAAGGAAATTGAGGGTATGAAATTGTCACAGTTAGGCATTCAACAAGCTACATTGGATTCAATAAAAACCACTATTGACCTACAGCAGAAACCGGTAGATCCTGCTGCAAAGGATAAAGATTTTTCTGCCGGATTAACCTCAGGCATTGGTTTTGTGGCCGGGCTG
>JAYTNW010000398.1:0-14274 GCA_043748115.1 Bacteroidota bacterium
ACACCAAAATTTTTAGGTCTCTAAAAATTGATCGCTTGTAACATTGTTCCTGTTAAAGGCTTATTTAAAAACCTTTTTACAAATCTGTTTTTATTTGCTCTGTTAAGATCTTTGAAACTATCTGAACTTGACAGCAAAACAATTTTACACTTGCGATGAACATCTTGTGGAAGTTTTTCAAATTCTGTTAGAAAGGCAAAACCATCCATTTCAGGCATTACTATATCCAGAAAAATAACATCAGGCAACTCATCGGCAGGTGTGGTGCGCAAATATTCTAGCGTTTTTTTTGCGCTGGTTTGCGTTTTTACTTCGTTGCAAAACCCGTTGTTACTTATTACCTGCATGTTCATGGCATTATCGGTTTCGCTATCGTCCACCACCATTACCAAATTGTACTTTTTATCTTTCATCATACTCACTTTCCGTTAATTGTTTATTAAAATAGGTTCTTCTTTATAGGTTATTCTTCGTTATTTATTTCTGCTAATTAAATAGGTTAGGATTTTCTTTTTCCTGCGACATGCTGTTTTGCATAAAAACTTGGTTTGGCAGCTCAAAGGTGAATGCCGTTCCTACGTTTAATGCTGACTCTACGGCTATTTTTCCTCCCAGTTTTTCTATGATCTCTTTGGCCATATACAAACCCATTCCGCGGCCATATTCAAAGGGCGAGCTTCGATGAAAGAGGTTAAATATTTTATCAATTTCATCAGGTGCAATTCCTTTTCCATTGTCCTCTACATGAATTATTGCCTTTGCTTCGTCAGTAAACACCGCAAGCTTCACCGTTGACAAATCGCCCGAAATTTTCCTGTATTTAATCGCGTTAGAAATTAAATTATTAAACACAATTTGAAGCAATTTGTAATTACCCCAAAATGCGCTTTTCCCTGTCACCTCCACTTGCACATGTGCATCCTCCGTTGTTCCCTTACTGCGTAAGTTCTCCACCGATTGCTTTATCATATCGTTAAAGTCAATCTTCTGAAGCCAGTTGGATGGCAATTGTGCCTGAGTAAGAATCATTTGGCTACAGCAACTGTTTCAATTTTAGCATTACCTGATTTTACCGCAACGGCATGCTCTATACAAAAACCGTAAACACCAATATACCCAGCTTCGGGGTAAGGAATAACAGAAAAATGAAACACATAATCCAAGTACCTCACCGATGCGTCATGCGACTGTGGTGATTTAACATCAAATATTTGAGGGTAAATGGATTTAACTTGTTTGTTAACAGGACTGTTCAATTTACATTGCCAGTAATTTAACACGGGCATGGCAGCCACATTGTGATAAATGATCTTACCACTGTAATCCAATTTAATCACCGGGAACATGTTGTTCTCATGTTTTGCTGTTGAGTTTTTTTCTGTCATGCAAATAGTGTTTTTATAATTTATAATCATGTTGTTTAACGGAGAAAGGTTACAATAGCTACATCTACCTCACTCACTTCTCTTGCATGTGTAAGAAAACCGATAAATAAGTTTTAAAAACGTGCTGCTGTAAGTGAAACCCGCAATGACTCTACTATGGCAAAATGAGAAGGGATGGTAAAAAATCGAAGATTATTGATGTAAGAAAAAAACCTTTTAGGGTCAAAATCTGTTAAGAAATGCTGAAATCGTACCTTTTAAAAGGTATTTCATTAGCAATACTTATTTTTGTACAAAAATTAAATCATGCCGTATCCCGAACAATTGTGCGCACCCATGCGCCAGGACCTCACTTCTGTTGGCTTTGAAGAACTAAAAACATCGCTAGATGTTGACATGGCTATTCCCAACAGTAAAGGCACCGTACTTCTTATGCTAAACTCAGTGTGTGGTTGTGCTGCTGGCACTGCTCGCCCTGGTGTAAAGGCCTCCTTAAAAGGAGATAAAAAACCGGAAAAATTATTTAGTGTCTTCGCAGGTCAGGATCTAGAAGCTACCGCACAGGCACGTAAATATATGCTGCCGTACCCTCCATCCTCACCTTGCATAGCCATTTTTAAAGATGGTGAAGTGGTGCATGTGGTTGAGCGCCATCACATAGAAGGGCGATCAGCAGAAATGATCGCTGAGCATTTAAAAGTTGCTTACGAAGAGTTTTGTTAAGGTTTAGCCTTTATTAAAAATGCCCGTTCAATGATTTTGAACGGGCATTTTTTTTATTTATAGATTGCCATAATCATACTCCTTTAATATTTCATCCATCAACTCACGGTATCTCTGTTTAACTGTTGCGGTATCTTTTTCTTCCAGTCCCTTTGTGTCAATGGGTGGGGCAATTACTATTCGTGCTTTGCAAGGCTTTCCTCCATTGATTTTGTGTGGAACATCTGGCAAAACCTTCCAGTTGTCAATAAACACAATAGGTAAAATTTTAACCTGGTTTTCAATCGCTAATTTAAATGCACCGTTTTTCATAGGGCCTAAGTGAGGGTTGCAGGCCGGAATGGTGGCTTCAGGGAAAATAGAAATACTGATGTTTTTTTGAAGATCGTTACTGGCGCGCACATAGGCTTTGTGAGATCCACTCCTGCTTTTGCGCTCCACAGCAATATTCATTTTTTTAAAAAAAATATTAAACAACGGCACCCTTTTTAATTCAGCCTTCCCCATAAAGTGAAAGTAATGAGGAAAAGCAATGTAGGTGAGCACAATGTCTAAGTAAGAAATATGGTTAGGACAAAGCACATACGTTTCGTTTTGCATTGGTTTAAAGCGATGGATGACCTCCACTTTTATCCCCGAAAAAAAAACGATGATCCGTGCATGTATCTTCATCCACTTAAAAGCTGTAACATAAGGTGCGCTGCCTCTTAACGCAACCACAAACACCGGGTACAACACTAAAAATGAAACAATGGCCCAAAAGAAAAACCAAATGCGCCAGACATTGCCCAGCACAATTTTTAAGATTCTCATGGGGCTAAAATACATCTTCTGCCTTATCTGAACCTCCCTTTATTCATGATCTTAAAAGAAAAAATTGCATTAATTATTCTTTAAACCTTTAGGGTGCTGCTGTTTTACATATTTACTTCTCTATTTCTTTCTACTATAAAAACATCTTGCTTAATTTGCATCAAATTACATGGTTATGTACAAAACATTAAAACCTGTGCTCGAACAGGAGCTAAAAGATATTAAGGAAGCCGGCCTGTTTAAGCAGGAAAGAATAATTACTACTCCACAGGCTGCTGATATAAAAGCCAATGGCAAAGAAGTAATAAATTTTTGCGCAAACAATTACCTGGGTCTATCATCACATCCTAAGGTGATTGATGCTGCACATCGCGCAATTGATACCCACGGTTACGGAATGTCATCTGTTCGTTTTATTTGCGGCACACAGGACATCCATAAACAGTTGGAAAAAAAGCTGGCAGAGTTTCTTGGCACTGAAGACACTATACTTTATGCCGCGGCCTTTGATGCAAATGGAGGCGTGTTTGAGCCTTTGTTAAATGAACAAGATGCTCTTATCTCTGATGAGTTGAATCATGCTTCTATCATTGACGGCATTCGCTTGTGTAAAGCCGAGCGCCATCGTTATAAACACAACAACATAGACGACCTGGAAGAAAAATTAATAGCAACGCAAAATAAACGTCACCGCATGATTGTTACTGACGGTGTTTTTAGCATGGACGGAACCATTGCGCAATTGGATAAAATTTGCGACCTGGCTGATAAGTACAACGCCATTGTGATGATTGATGAATGTCATGCATCAGGGTTTATGGGAAAAACAGGCAGAGGCACTCATGAATATAGAAACGTGATGGGTCGTGTTGACATAATAACCGGCACATTGGGCAAAGCTTTGGGAGGTGCAATGGGTGGTTTTACGTCAGGTAAAAAAGAAATTATAGAAATACTTCGTCAGCGCTCCCGTCCTTACTTGTTTTCTAACTCGCTGGCACCCTCCATTGTAGGTGCATCACTTGCCGTGCTGGATATGCTGAGCGAAACAACTGTGTTGCGGGATAAATTGTGGGATAACACGCAGTACTTCCGCAAAAAAATAACCGAAGCAGGTTTTGATATTAAGCCGGGCGAACATCCTATTGTACCCATCATGCTTTACGAGGCTAAACTGGCTCAGGAATTTGCTACGCAATTGCTGGATGAAGGTATTTATGTAACCGGATTCTTTTTTCCTGTTGTAGCAAAAGGCAATGCCCGCATACGCGTACAACTTTCAGCCGGGCATGAAAAGCATCATATTGATACTGCCATTGCCGCTTTTGTAAAAGTGGGAAAAAAATTAGGGGTGGTGAAATAAAAACCGCTTTTTGTTCTTTTAATGTTGTTGGAGATAACCAACTAAACTTGCCGTAAAAAGAGCGGCACCGGATTCATTCAAATGTCTTGAATCAACATACAATGCTTTAGTTTTAAAAGCTGCACTGTCAGCATAACTGATAAACGGAACGTTGGCCGCGTTACACATTGCCCTTATTCGATCCTCAGTAATTTTAGAGTAAGAATTTAAAAAGGGTGAGATAACCACACATAATTTCTTTTTATTTTTTTTACTTACCTCTATAATCCTTTTAAATTGCAAGGCTGTAACAGGATTTACGGTTGTAGAGGTGTCAGGATAGAGCTTATCACTAAATGCCGCTTTTAATGGAAGAAAGCCTGCATAGGATTTCATTTGCTTGGATGTGGTGGCACGGTTACCCATTAAATAATTGGTGAACAGCGGAAACGTTTGTGAATTGTAGTAATAAGATTTTGAACTGAGGAGAATGGACGTATTAATTCCTTCTTCAGAAAAATAACCTTTAACATTGGGATGATCATGAACCAACATAAGCAAAGATTGATTGTCTGCCATTGGCGTGTTCAAGCTAAGCTCATCAGGCAAAACATCAAGAATAACGGTATGCACGGCAGGGTTCGAAAAAACAATATCGCATAGCGGTAACTGGTAACTTAATTTCTTCCCTTCATCGCCCAAATTAAAGGATCGGGTTTTAAGCAAGGTGTCCAGAATTCTTGTATCGTAATGATGGTTGGCTCTCGATGAACCCATGATAAAAAGCTCATACGATTTATTTTTAAGGGCATCGCGTTTAAAAGCTACTTCATTATTTTTTTGATGAGAGTAAACATAGGTGTAGCCGTAATAGCATGCCCTATCCGCAGCAAACAAAAGCGCAACAAGGAGGAAGAGAGGTGCTGCTTTTCTCATGTGCTAAAACTGAAAGTAAATAAACTGTGATTCCTTATTGCTGCCAAACAAAGTAAGAAGCAAAAATAAAATAACTATGCCGGCATATTTTAATATAGTATGCGATTGAAACACTTTTAAATAACCACGCTTGTTTTCCTGTATCCAATCAACGCAAAACAAAATGGCAATGCCCAGTAAAGCGTAAAACCAAAAATCATTTTTCTGTGTAAAAAAACTCCCTTTATCAAATACAATTTTTTTGACAATAACGAGCGATTGTTCAATGGAGGTGGCTCTAAAAAAAATCCATGTAAGGCAGATAAATAAGAAAGTATAAATGTAACCGGTTACACTTCTCAGTAATTTAACAATCCCATTTTTTACTGGGAAGGCGGAATACCACAGCTTTTCAATAATCAACATTACTCCATTAAGTCCGCCCCAAACAACAAAGGTCCAATTGGCGCCATGCCATAAACCGCTAATTAAAAAAGTGACAAATAGATTGATATACGTTCGTGGAACTGAGATCTTACTTCCCCCTAATGAAATATAAAGATAATCCCGAAACCAGGTAGAGAGCGATATGTGCCACCGTCTCCAAAATTCAGTGACGGAGCGCGCAAAATATGGCCGCCTGAAATTTACCATGAGTTCTATACCCATTGTTCTGGAGGCACCTCTTGCAACATCGGAATATCCTGAAAAATCACAATAAATTTGTAAAGCAAACAAAACGGTGGCAGCAGCAAGCGATGAACCCGAATGGTGTTCAGAATTGTTATACACTGCATCCACAAAGGTGCTAAGCCTATCGGCTACAACCACCTTTTTAAATAACCCCCAGAAAATTAAATACAAGCCGCTAAAAAAACGATTAACATCAAATTCAACTTTTTGGTAAAACTGATGAAGTACATTTTGTGGCCTTTCAATGGGTCCGGCCACCAATTGCGGATAATACATTACGTATAATGAATAGATGCCAAAATGCTTTTCCGCTTTAAAGCGACCCTTGAATACTTCAATTACATAACTTAAACTCTGAAAAGTGTGAAAGGATAAACCTATGGGAAGTATGATAGATGCTCGGTTAATATCCAGCGGCAGGTGTAATTTCGCTGACAGGAGATCAATATTTTCAATGAGAAAGTTATAGTATTTAAAATAGAAAAGAATCAGGCATGTGGTCACAACACTAATGATCAGTAGATTTTTTTTCTGTGATTCGCTTTTAGCCTTTTCAATGTAAATGCCAGCAAAATAATCAACTACAATAGTGGCAAACAATATTAATATGTACTCAGGAATAAAGAACATATAAAAATAACAGCTGGCTATTAAAAGCAACGCCCACCTGTATTTATGGTTCAATACAAAATACAGGGTGGTAACAATTAAATAAAAAATAAGAAAAGTGATCGAATTAAACAGCACGATAGTTAGTAGTTAGCTACAATTTTTTACATCCTCTTTATATGGGGAAACACAGATCTCTGGCAAAAGAAATCTTAGCTTACAACACCAATAAATTTGCGGAGCGTAAAGATATTCATTTGGCTTAAATAAATATTTTTACTTTAGCAATCTGTAAAACGACACATAACAATGATAAAAAGAATATTATTTATTGCCCTTGTTTTGGTGGCTCCGCATTTAATTGCCCAAAACAAACTGACTCCCGAAACACTGTGGAAAATGAACCGCATTGGCGAACACAAAGTTTCCCCTGACGGAAAAAGCGTGGTTTACACGGTACGTAATTTTAATCTTGCCGAAAACAAAGGCAACACGGACATGTATGTGATCCCTGTTTCTGGCGGAGCTGCAAAATTAATTGCCGGCACTGCTGATGATGAGTCATCACCACAATGGAGCAAGGATGGAACTAAAATATATTACCTCAATTCCAACGGTGGCATATCCAACGTTTGGGTAATGAATGCTGATGGTTCAACAGCCATGCAGGTAACAAGTTCTAAAGATGATGTTTCAGGCTTTGAGGTTTCGCCTGACGGCAACATGCTATGGATGACCATGGAAACAAAGGTGGATAAAACAACACTGGACATGTATCCTGATTTGCCGAAAGCGACAGGAAAAATTTATGACGATCTTATGTACCGCCACTGGACCTCGTGGGAAGATGGAAACTACTCTCATGTTTTTGTGGCTCCCATTGCAGGCGGAAAAGCAGGCGCTGCATTAGACATTCAAAAAGGGGAACGCTTTGACACGCCCTTGCAACCCAATGGCGGAAGCGAACAAATTTCATGGAGTGCCGATGGAAAAAAAGTGGCCTACACCTGTAAAAAATTAGCGGGTAAAGAATATGCTATCAGCACCAACTCTGATATTTATGTTTATGATGTAGAGTCAGGAAAAACAGAAAATATTTCAGATGGCATGTTGGGTTACGATGTAAATCCGCGCTTTTCTCCTGATGGCAAAAAAATGCTTTGGCTAAGTATGGAAACTGCCGGTTACGAAGCCGACAAAAATCGCATCATCGTGTATGACATAGCTTCTAAAACAAAAACAGAAGCCACCAAAGGGTATGATAATAATGCCGAAAACGCCACTTGGAGCAATGATGGACACATGATCTATTTTACATCAGGCGTTAATGCCACTGACCAGTTATGTGTTTATGATTCACGCTTAAGAAGCTTTCCTCCTATCAGACAAATTACGAATAATGTTGGCGATTACACAGGATTTTCTATAGGGCAAAACGGCAAACAAACGGTAGTAGTTACTGCTATGATGTCCATCTCTTCACCTGTTGAGTTATTTAACGTGGATTTAAAAACAGGTGTTGCTTCTCTGCTTACCTCGGTGAACAAGGCATTGCTTGCTACATTAAAAATGGGTAAGGTTGAAAAGCGTATGGTTAAAACCACCGATAACAAAGATATGCTTACGTGGGTGATTTATCCTCCTGATTTTGACCCATCAAAAAAATACCCGACACTGCTTTATTGCCAAGGCGGCCCGCAAAGTACCGTTAGCCAATTTTTTAGTTACCGCTGGAATTTTCAATTGATGGCTGCCAACGGTTACATAGTGGTTGCCCCCAACAGAAGAGGCCTTCCTTCTTTTGGCCAAGACTGGAACCGGGCTGTTTCTGGTGATTGGGGCGGACAATGTATGCGAGACTATTTATCGGCCATTGACGATGTGAGTAAAGAACCCTACGTAAATAAAGATAAGCTGGGTGCCGTGGGAGCCAGTTTTGGGGGTTACAGCGTGTATTGGTTGGCGGGTCATCATGAAAAAAGATTTAAAGCCTTTATTTCCCACTGCGGGGTGTTTAACCTCGAAAGCATGTATGGCACCACAGAAGAATTATGGTTTACTGACTTTGACATGGGCGGCCCTTATTGGAAAAGCCCCAAGCCTAAAACCTACACCGACTTTTCACCGCATGATTTTGTAAAAAACTGGGACACTCCAATGCTTGTTATCCATAACGAAAAAGATTTTCGTGTGCCATTGGGACAAGGCATGGAAGCCTTTACGGCAGCTCGCTACCAAAATATACCTGCACGTTTTTTATATTTTCCTGATGAAGGACATTGGGTAAACAAACCTCAAAACAGTGTTTTGTGGCAACGTGAGTTTTATCGCTGGCTGGATACTTATCTTAAGTAAAAAACGCTTTTGCAAACAAAAAAACCTCCTTTACAACAAGGAGGTTTTTTTTTGTGAGAACGAAAAACTCCAACCTGCTGTCCTGCACTGTCATTAGTTCACGCCAAAGGGAAAGGGTCCCATATGACTTGAGGAATATAAATTTAAACTCATTTCATTATTGCCGCACCCTTTACCAAACAAGTTCTGATCTGATTTGATTTTTTTTGTTGCTCGGTATAGTGAGATTGTATTATATTTGTATTTGAATCTGCCTTCTCAACGGAAGGCATGTTTGTTTAAAAGAGAACTTAATTTTTATTTAATCTATTTTATGATGTCAGAAATGGAAAGCGAAACCGGCTTACCTGAAAACCAGCCTGCGCCAGAAGTTAAAAACGAGCAGGAGTTGGTCGAACAACCTATACATGAAGAACATGTGGAAGTGCTTCCCGAACCTGTGGAAGATTTCGCCAATCTTTCAAAAGAAGAATTGGTTAAGCTGTTAGAAGGTTTTGCTGATGATGATATTAATACAGTAAAACAAAAAGTAGCTGCTACCAAAGACGCTATGGATCACCTTCAACAGGGTGAACGCGAACATGCACTTTCATCTTTTATTGAGCAAGGAGGAAATAAAGATGATTTTAAATATGAGTACGATGCGTTAGACAACCGCTTTCATACTTCATTGCGCAAGTTCAACAAACGCAAGATTGAGCAATTTGAACACCAGGAAAAACAACGTGAAGAAAATTTAAAAACAAAACAAGGTATTTTGAATGAGTTAAAAGTACTTATTCAAAACGAAGAGAATATGCAGCGTGCCTTTGAAGTTTTTCATGACATGCAGGCACGCTGGAGAAATACAGGTGCAGTACCTTCAGGCAAGGTGAATGATTTATGGATGACCTATAAATTGTACACCGATAAGTTTTATGAGCTGATTAAAATAAACCGTGAGTTGCAAGACCTCGATTACCGTAAAAACATGGAGGCCAAACTGGAGCTGTGTGAAAAAGCGGAAGAGCTGATTATGGAGCCATCGCTAAATAAGGCATTGGCGCAGTTGCACGAACTTCAAAACCGCTGGCGCGAAACAGGACCTGTAAGCCGCGAAAAGAAAAATGAAATATGGGAACGCTTTAAAGCAGCAAGTGATAAAGTTTACCAGCGCAGGGAAGAGTTTTTTCAGGAGTTAAAAACGAAACAGGCAGCCAATCTTGTTGCAAAAAACGAGATGATTGCCAAGCTGGAAGAATTGCTGAAAGAAGAACCCACCAAATCATCTGACTGGGTGGAGCGTGCAAAGCATGTGGTTGAAATACAAAACCAGTGGAAAAAAACAGGATATGCCGACAAAAAATCTAACGATGAAGTGTGGGCTACTTTTAAAGGAAAGTGTGATGACTTTTTTAAACGCAAAAACGATCATTTTGTAGGGTTGAAAAAAGAATATGCAGCCAACCTGCAAAAAAAATCGGAGTTGTGCATACAGGCCGAAGCTATGCAAGACAGCACCGACTGGAAAAAAACCACTGAGGAGCTCAAGCGTTTGCAGCAGGACTGGAAACAAACCGGGTTTGTGGGCGAAAAACAAGGACAGAAAATATGGGAACGCTTTCGTGCGGCATGCGATAAATTTTTTGAACGTAAAGCAGAACATTATAACTCCATTGGAAGTGAGCAACAGGAAAATCTTGTTAAAAAAACAGCGCTAGCCGAACAAGCCGAACAGTTTGTTGCAGGTGACAATGGCGATGAAACCGTTGAACAACTTAAAGCCATGCAACGTTCATGGACAGAGATAGGGTTGGTTCCTATTGAACATAAGGACACCATCTTTACCCGTTTTAAGGCAGCTATTGATAAGCACTTCCAGGCCTTGCGCAAGTCAAACAATGAACGTTTTTCCTCTGGCGTTAGCCGCCCTGCGTCACATTATGTGAGCAAACCGGGACATGAAAAAAATGATCTCAAGCACCGCATGAACCAGTTAAACACAGAAATAAATACACTGGAAAACAACTTAGGCTTTTTCGCCAAATCGAAAAATGCTGATGCGCTGAAAAAAGAGTTTGAAGAAAAAATAAACAAGGCAAAAGAAGAAATCAAACGCATCAAACAACAGATGAATGAAATTGGACAGGCAGCCAATCCATCTTAAAACACATTTATTAACCAAACCAATTCATGGCGGCAGAATACAAACTGCCGCCATTTTGTTTTAATTAATTTCTTTTCTTTAACACTTTCCATTAAACCGATTTTTATGTTAGTTAAAACTTTTGGTTGTGCTGTATATGGCATCAATGCAACTCCCATTACTATTGAAGTAAACGTTGGCCAGGGTACAAAATTTTTTCATGTTGGCTTGCCTGATAATGCCGTAAAAGAAAGTCAGCAACGCATTGAAGCTGCACTTAAAAACACTGGCTATAAAATGCCCGGCAAAAAAGTGGTGGTAAACATGGCTCCTGCTGATATTCGCAAAGAGGGATCGGCTTATGACCTTACCATAGCCATGGGAATACTTACTGCCAGCGAGCAAATAATTGCACCGGGCATTGAAGAGTATATTATCATGGGTGAACTTTCGCTGGATGGAAGTTTGCAATCTATTAAAGGAGCCCTGCCAATTGCTATTGAGGCAAAGAGCAAAGGATTTAAAGGATTTTTTCTGCCCATACAAAATGCACGCGAAGCAGCAATTGTGAGCGAGCTTGAAGTGTATGGCGTAGAAAACATCACACAGGTAATTAACTTTTTTACCGGTGAAGAGAAATTGCAGCGCACAGAGGTGAACACCCGCGAAGAGTTTTATGCAGCTCAAATACAAAGTGAGTTTGATTTTTGTGATGTTAAAGGCCAAGAAAACATAAAACGATCGTTGGAAATTGCCGCTGCAGGAGGACACAATGTGATTTTAATTGGCCCACCGGG
The DNA here is from genome assembly GCA_043748115.1 of Bacteroidota bacterium. Classification (GTDB taxonomy): domain Bacteria; phylum Bacteroidota; class Bacteroidia; order AKYH767-A; family OLB10; genus OLB10. The sequence goes on from JAYTNW010000398.1 coordinate 11,758, forward strand.
AGCAGGAAAAACAATGCTTGCAAAGCGGTTGCCAACCATTCTTCCTCCGCTAAGTTTACACGAAGCTTTAGAAACCACCAAGATACATTCCGTTGCAGGAAAAATGGGCAAACAAACCTCGCTTATTTCCGTGCGGCCGTTTCGTTCGCCCCATCACACCATTAGCGATGTGGCTTTGGTGGGCGGTGGCGGAATTCCACAGCCAGGCGAAATTTCACTGGCGCATAACGGTGTTTTGTTTTTGGATGAGCTGCCTGAATTTAAACGTACAGTACTCGAAGTAATGCGCCAGCCACTCGAAGAAAGAAGAGTGACGGTTTCTCGCGCAAAATTTTCGGTGGAGTATCCTGCCAGTTTTATGCTGGTGGCCTCCATGAATCCCTGTCCTTGCGGCTATTATAATCATCCCGAAAAAGAATGCGTGTGCGCACCGGGTGTTGTGCAAAAATACCTCAACAAAATATCAGGCCCTTTGCTGGATAGGATTGATTTACATGTGGAAGTTACTCCGGTTGCTTTTTCAGAACTTACCAAGGAACGCATATCAGAAAAGAGTGAAACCATTCGCGAACGCGTGGTAAAGGCACGTGAGATACAGGCCGAACGATACAAGGAAAACGAAGGCGTGCATTGCAACGCACAAATGAGCACAAAAATGTTGAACACCATTTGCCGCATAACCGATGATGGAACACAGCTTCTTAAAATAGCTATGGAGCGTTTAGGATTATCGGCACGGGCTTATGACAGGATATTAAAAGTATCGCGCACCGTTGCCGACCTTGCCGACAGCCCCGACATTAAAACAGAACACCTGGCCGAAGCCATTAACTTCCGCAGCTTGGATAGGGAAGGTTGGGCAGGTTAAGTTTATAAATTTATTTGATGTATGAAACAGTCCCTTGCACACATAGTACTTGTTGTTGACGATTATGACAAGGCCATTGATTTTTACACCAGAAAATTAAACTTTGAGCTAACGGAAGACACCGTTTTGTCTGACACCAAACGCTGGGTTTTGGTAACACCCAAAGGAGGAAACGGTTGCTCATTACTATTGGCTAAAGCTTCGAACCAAGAGCAGCAAAGCCGCATTGGAAATCAAACAGGAGGCCGTGTATTTTTGTTTCTGTACACCGATAACATTGAGCGCGACTTGCAAAACCTGGTGCAACATAAAATTAAAATAATTCGCGAACCGGTAACAGAAGCATGGGGAAAAGTGCTGGTGTTTGCCGATGTGTACGGCAACCAATGGGATTTAATTGAGAAGACATGAATAATCATTCTCATAATTTTACAGGTTACTTTAATACTACCTGTGTTGTAAGTATCCCCGATTACGAAATGCCTGCAATAAGCGGCAGCCCATGCGATACCTTAACATCCATTGCTACATACATAGTAACTAACTCTGCAAAGCTTTTTGTGTATTATCAAACCGACTGGAAAAAACTATTTCTAAACGCAGAACATTTACAAGGCAAACAAGCCACCTTAAAAATTTATGACAGCATGGGCAAGCTTGTCAATAATGCTGAAAGCAAAACCACATCAGGCTATTTTACAATGGATGTAAACTGTAATGGCTTTGCAAAAGGAATGTATGTGGTGAGTGTTGAAACGGCCAAGGAGAAAATTCAGCAGAAGGTAATTTTGTATTGATAAGTTAAACGCATGCTGCAAAGAGGGTGTTGTTGGTTTAGTTCTACTTTTCGGTTAGCCACGGTTTTACACGAGCCGCCTGCTTTTTAAAACTACTGTTTATCATTAAACATACTTCTACTCAATTTTTCCTGCGCTTGCAGTATAGTAAGTTAACCATCAGCTGTATGCACGTATTTGGTCACTGTTAAAGGGCTACTTCCTTGCCCACATGGGTTTTTGTTTTAATGCCTTTTTATAAACTGCGCACGCTTCTTCATGCGCGCCCTGTAAATAGCCGGTGCTTACCAAAAACTCGTTCACAATTTCGCCACCGGTAAACCGGAAGGTTTTTTTAAAAAGCTTTGTCCATTCTTCGCGCGTTTTAGGGTGGTGGTTGTTAAGCCAGTTTTTAAATGACCCATGCTGCTTTTGTAATTGAATAATGGTGTTGGCGTTTTCAATGGCTGCATTTATTTTTAAACGGTTGCGTATAATGCCTGCATCATTCATCAGCCGGTTAAAATCTTTGTCTTTGTATGCCGCTACTTTTTTTATGTTAAACTGATGAAATGCCTTGCGAAAATTTTCTTGCTTTTTTAAAATAGTACTCCAGCTTAAACCGGCTTGGTTAATTTCAAGCACCAAGCGGCAAAACAATTCGTTGTCATCATCAATTGGAAAACCGTAATGCTTATCGTGATACTCCTTGTGCAAGGCAAGTTCAGCATCGTTCATTCGGGCAAGTGCGCGGCAATAACTCATGTAATGGTAAATTTAAGAAGTGTGATTTGAAATTTATATAATGGAATGAACAAAGATTAGAAGTGTTAAATACAAACCGCAAACATAAAACAACTTACGGTGTTGTTT
>JAYTNW010000399.1:0-2588 GCA_043748115.1 Bacteroidota bacterium
TCAAACTCATATTCCATTTGCATTTGTTTGATGGTGCCAGCCTGGTTAGCATTTTTTTCTACTGCAGCCACTTCATCTAATTTTATTCGTGTTGCATAGGCGTTTTCAAAATCTTTTTTCAGCAAATAAATTTTTTCTAGCCCACTGTATGCTTCTTCTATCAGTTTGCTTTCTCCCACCTTTAATGCAAGGTCAAGGCCTTTGAACGCAAAAGGTAAAGCTTTATCTGGAAGATTTTGTTTCTCGTAAATTTCACCAATATCATGGTTTACTGCGGAAATGCCTCGCTCGCTCTTTAAAATTTCTGACAGCAATAACGACCTGTTGTAATGTTCAAGTGCATTTTTAAAATCCCCTGATCGCATATAAACAAAGCCCACTAAATTGACATTTTTGGCTATACCCAATGTGTCGTGAAGGGATTCATCTATGCTTAAAGCCTTTTGAAAAAACGCTAAGGCTTTGTCATACTTGGGCATATCAGCATAAGCATGTCCAATGCGATTGTAGGCAGACGAGATCCCTTTTTCACTGTTGGTCGCTTTAAAAAACTCAAGCGCTTTTAAGTGGTATTTTAATGCATTGTCATATTCTTTAATGTACCAGTAAACAATGCCTATTTGGTTGTTGGCTTCAGCCACACCATTTTTATACCCCACTTTTTCGGCAAATAACAACGCTGCATCGGCATACATTCGGGCCTCGGTAAACTGTGCGTATTTCCATTTGTCGCGACAAATATTAATTAACGAGTCAGTAGCGATGCTGTCATTGTTCAACGCACTTATTATACCAAGTATGGATGTGTTTTGAGGGTATTTTTGCGAAAAGCAATGCCTTGTGATAAAAAGTAAAACAAAAACAATAAAGATTTTTTTCATTGACGGTTGATCAAACAATTTTCGCTTTAGCAAATGTGATGAATTTATTTGTGATTGACAATTCGCACATTTGTAAATAACCAAGTTGACTGAGATCAGTTACTTTTGAACTTCTATTTATAAAATGGATATGAAGATAATAGGTGTTATGTCAGGTACTTCTCTTGACGGTGTAGATCTTGTCGCTGTTGAATTTTTTCATGAAAATGATAAGATAGCCTTTCGCCTGCTTGCCTCCGAAACCGTTAGTTATGATCTGAAATGGAAGAAGATATTGCAGGAGGCTGTTTTGTTGTCTGGAGAAAAACTTTGTTCATTGGATCAAGCTTACGGTCATTTTTTAGGTTCATTGGTCAGCCAGTTTCTTCATAAGTATTCGCTTCATGCAGATCTTGTATCCAGCCATGGACATACCATTTTTCATCAGCCCCAAAATGGATTTACTACGCAAATAGGCAATGGGTCAGCCATTTGTTCGGAAACGGGAATTACCGTAGTGAATGATTTTAGGACACTGGATGTGGCTCTTGGCGGGCAAGGCGCACCGCTGGTGCCTATTGGAGATCAACTGTTGTTTAACGATTACACCTATTGTCTTAACCTGGGTGGTATTGCCAATATCTCTTATAACAATGCCGTTGGACATCGAATTGCATTTGATATTTGCCCGGTAAATATGATGCTTAACCGGTTGGCTGAAGAAAAGCAACTGGCTTTCGATAAGGATGGCGAACTGGCGGCCAATGGAAATGTTAATCAGGAGCTACTGTCAACTTTAAATCAATTGGACTATTATCAACACTCCCCGCCCAAATCGCTGGGGTATGAATGGTTTCTTCAAAATTTTTTGCCTAAAGTCAGTTCGTTTTCCATTTCTGTTGAAGATAAATTGTCCACCGTGTGCCATCACGTTGCACAGCAGGTATCCTTGGCGCTACAAATGCAGCAACCTAACCAATCTATATTGGTAACAGGAGGCGGAGCAAAAAATAAATTCCTTGTTGCGTTGCTAAACAGGTATTGCAGCATAAAGGTAGCCATACCCGAAACCCAGCTCATAGATTTTAAAGAGGCGATTGTTTTTGCCTTACTTGGTTACCTTCGTTTACAAAATATACCTAACGTGCTATGCTCTGTTACAGGAGCAAAAAGAGATAGTGTTTCCGGTGTTTTGCATGGAAATTTCAGCTCTTTTACGGAGAGGTAAGGTTACCCGAGTTTTATTTGAAGCTATAGCTGCACCAGTGAGGGTAGCAACCTAATCCTCGTCTTCGTCATACTGAAAAAAATCGTCATCTGCATCTTCTTCATCGGCATCGGTAAAGAGTTTGTTTTTCCAGTTTTTGCTGTCTTTGCCGTCAGCTGATCTGTGTTTTTTACCGTGTTGTTGATCTGCCTCTTGAAAATGGTTTTTTTGCGACCGTTTGTTTTCAAATCGTTGATTTCTCATACCCAATGAAATTTAAAAATGATTTATTACAGCTGGTTATACTGCTAAGCTGCACAAAAGTTACATATTTTAAGTTGCTTTCGGGTATATAATTTTAATACTTTCGCCTCAAATTTTAATGGAGTATGCTTAATTTACTTAAGAAGTTTGAAGAAAAGAGGCCGGAGATTGTTTTTGAATGGAAAGATGCGGAAACAGAGGCAGAAGGATGGCTGGTAATTAACAGTATCCGAAATGGTTCAGCAGGTGGTGGCACC
>JAYTNW010000400.1:0-8210 GCA_043748115.1 Bacteroidota bacterium
CTGCCGATGCATCGCTTAACATGAAAGGGTTTAACTTTGATGAGTTTGACGGTAATTTTTCACTCAACAACCTTGAGTATGTAGAAGGTGCAAAAAAAATAACGGTTGATAGGCTTGCTTTCGCATCTGCCATTGATGGTGATGAACGCTCCCTCAGCATCCGCTCTGATGTGGTTGATCTTTCACTATCGGGAAAATATGTGTTATCAGCTATTCCGGCAGCATTTGCTGAGGTGCTTAATAAGTATTTGCCGCCTTTTATTATTGACCTTAAACAAGTAAAAAGTAACCGTGAAGCAGCCTTTACTTATGCAGGAAAATTAAAGGAAGTAAACCCCATATTTGATGTGTTTGTGTCTGGACTATCTTTAAGCAAGCAAACCGTGTTTAACGGCAAGGTGGACATGCAGCAAGCAGAAATTGAAACACACTTTTATACACCGTGGGTGTACTATAAAAATATTTTAACAGACTCGCTCGCCTTAAATGCTGCCGATAAAAATGGAAGCCTTTTGCTTGACATTAACTCCTCGCTCATAGAGCTGAGTGATAGCTTAAAAATGAAACACATCCAAGTAAAGGTGGACTCCCGAAAAACACGAAGCCAGGTGATGTTGAGCATAAAAAATGATTCGGCCTCCACTTCGAGATTAATATTAAATACCGAACAAATATTTACAAACGATGTAACGCGCTTCCACATCCTCCCTTCAGAAATATTTGTGCAAAACCAGCTATGGGAGGTAAACCCTTCCAATGAAATTATATTTGACGGAACAGGCATTAAGTTTAACTCACTCACTTTTATACAAGACACACAGCGTGTTGATTTTAACGGCATGATAAGTAAACGAACAGAAGATAAACTGAGGCTTACGCTCACCAAATTTAACAGCGCACTTTTAAACCAACTGCTAAACGTTTATGACATAAGCTTAGGCGGAACAGCAGATGGTTATGTGGATCTTTCCGGCTTGTATAATAAACCACTGATAACAGGAGATATGGCCGTAAATCGTTTTGTGTTTAATACCGATACGCTTGGAAATGCCAAAGCAAGGATGGACTGGGGTATTGAAAAAAATAAAATTCACGTTGAAGGGAACATAGAACAAAACGGACGAAACAGTGCTACCGTTTCGGGAGACTACATAATTAAACCTAAGAATGATGAAATAGATTTTGAAGTAGAGCTTGATAAAATAAGCATAGCGCCTTTGGCCCAATACCTCAGTAGTTTTGCCAGTAAAATTAAAGGGCTAGGAACAGCAAAACTCAGGCTTTATGGCCCTGCCAAAGCACCTTTGCTCACAGGAACAGCACGTGTGCAGCGCGGATCGTTGCTGGTGGATTACATTAACACCAAATACTCCTTTAACACCGAAGGCGAAATCGTTTTCACTGAAAAGTACATGGATTTTAAGAGCATTGCTTTAACAGATGAGTTTGGCAACAAAGCCTATGTAACTGGCCTTATTTACCATGACCACCTGGATAAATTTGCATTTGACCTCAGAGTGGATGCCACAAGACTTTACTGCCTAAATACCTCGGCCGTTAACAACGAGCTTTTTTATGGTAAAGGATTTGCATCTGGTTACATGACCATTAAAGGAGATATTAATGTGCTCTCCTTTAAAATGGCCTTATCAACAGAAAAAGGAACACAAATTTTCATTCCGTTAAGCAACCCAGAAGAGATTACACAAAGTAATTTCATCAATTTTATTAATCACGATACCACAAAAACAGTTGCCGTTAAACGTAGCATTGACCTTTCAGGCATTAATATGGATTTTCAACTTTACGCCACTGCCGATGCAGAGGTGCAGCTTATTTTTGATTCTAAAATTGGTGATGTAATGAAAGGCAATGGTAAGGGTAACCTTCGCATGCTCATTAACACAGCCGGTGATTTTAGTATGTATGGCGATTACGCGATTGAGTCGGGGGACTATTTGTTTACCCTGCAAAACATCGTGAACAAACGTTTTAGGGTGCAGGATGGCATTATACGCTGGGCGGGATCGCCCTATGATGCCACCATTGACATTGACGCCAAGTACAACCTCCGCGCTTCCACATATGACCTTTTGCCTGACAGCACCAACCGCAACCGTGTTCCCGTGGAAGTATTGCTGCACCTAAAGAATAATTTAATGAGCCCTGATGTGTTGTTTGATATTGATGTGCCCAATGCCACACCTGCAGTGAAAACCAGTTTGCGCAGCGTGCTTGGTAACGAGCGTGAAATGAACAGACAAGTATTTAGCTTGCTGGTGCTTAACCGTTTCTCATCACCAGAAGGAAAAACAGGGAACGAGCAGGAAAGTTCTGGCAATGCCGTGGGACAGAATTTGGGAGAGTTTGTGTCGCAGCAATTGTCAAACTGGGCTTCGCAATTGAGCGACAAATTTAATATAGGCGTTAATTACAGACCGGGCGATGCCCTCAACCGCGATGAGTTTGACGTGTCGGTAGCCACAGAGTTATTTCGTAACCGTGTGGCTGTGGAAAGCAACATTGGAGTTGCCAATGGCACCAATCAAACCTCCAGCATTATTGGTGATTTTAATGTGGAGTTTAAAATAAGTAAGGATGGGAATTTGCGTGCTAAAGCATTTAACAAAACCAACTCCAATAACCTCATTAATAACCTCAACTCGCAATATACACAGGGCATTGGTGTTTTTTATCGCCAAGAGTTTGATGCGATCTCAGAACTAACACAGCGTTTCCGTAAACACAAGAAAAAGGGTGAAGTGCTGAGTGCCAAATAATAGATCACAACAGGTGTAGAAAAATTAAATTTAAAATTGTTTAAGGATGTAGTTTGATTATTATTTGCTTAATTTGTTGTCATATTTTAAATATTTTGTTTCATAGTAGTTTTTGTGACGTATAAATTTATATCCAAGTAGAAGGGCTTCATGCGGAACTGGTTTTTAAAATTATTGATTTTTGTTTGGCTAGGATTTACGGGATACTGGCTTCTTCCACTTAAAAAGCCCAAGGCTTTCAGGGAAGATAATAGCGAAAACATAATACTGGCAACACAGCAATTTTGCACCAACGAGTGTGCTGATATACTCATTAAACGAGGAAAACTCAGCCTTCCGGATAGTTTGGTGCGTATTTACCCCGACATCATTAATGAAAAGGCAATGGTTATAGGGGCATCACCTTTCAAAAAATCAAAATCAGCACTGTTTTTCTCCTATGATTTTATTATTTATGGCAATGTTATAGATGCTGAATTTGTTCCAAACGAAGGAATGGTTCCGGTATATCATATTGTTGAATGGTTCCCTACTCAGTACATAGCACGTTTTTGGAAGCTGGAAGGTACAGCAGAAATACTATACCTGGTCAATTTAAACCTGGGTTTGCCGCTTTTGCTGTTGCTAATTTACAAGCAGGGCAGTAACAGAACTAGTAAATAACTTTTATAAACTACGTTTGCTATCGTATAAAACTTTTCTAATTTCGTCCCCACTTTAACAAACGAAACATGGCTGAAAGTAAAAAAGCAAAATCTTCTCACGTTGCTGAGAATCCTTTTGAAGAAATGATCAAACGCCTTGATGTGGCAGCAAAGATCATGAAACTCGATAGTGAAATCTATGAGATCATGAAAAAGCCAAGCCGCTTGGTATATTGCAGTTTGCCCATTAAAATGGACAATGGCAAAACACAGGTTTTTGAAGGTTACCGTGTTGTGCACAGTACAGCATTGGGCCCCTCAAAAGGCGGTATCCGCTTTAGCATGGATGTAAATGAGGATGAAGTAAAGGCCTTGGCTGCGTGGATGTCTTTTAAATGCGCTATTGCCGACATTCCTTATGGTGGTGCCAAAGGAGGTATTACCTGCGAGCCTTCCAAGATGACAAAAGGAGAACTGGAACGCCTTACACGTGCCTATACCGGTGCCATGTCCGATATTTTTGGAGTTGACAAAGACATTCCTGCGCCTGATATGAATACTGGTCCACAGGAAATGTCGTGGATTGTGGACGAGTTCAGTAAAATAAAAGGTGGTTTTACTCCCGGTGTTGTAACGGGCAAACCGCTGCACTTAGGAGGTTCACTAGGCCGGGTTGAAGCAACAGGTCGTGGCGTAATGACCAGTGCCATGGAAGCGATGGATCAGTTAAAAATGAATCCTTCAAAATGCCGTGCTGCTGTTCAAGGTTTTGGTAACGTGGGTTCCATTACCGCAAAACATTTAGCGGCTAAAGGACTTAAGGTGGTAGCTATTTCTGACCACACTGCTGCCTTTTACAATGCTGATGGTATTGACATTGACAAGGCCATAAAATTCCGTGATGGAAACAATCATGTATTAAAAGGATTTAAAGGTGGCAAACTTATTTCTAACGAGGAGTTGCTAACCTTAAATGTTGATGTACTGGCTCCATGTGCGCTTGAAAATCAAATTACAGACGAAAATGCCCATAAAATAAAGGCGAAGCTGATTGTGGAAGGAGCCAATGGCCCAACCACAGATGAAGCCGATCACATCCTTGAAAAGAAAGGTGTTGTGGTTATTCCTGATATTTTAGCCAATGGTGGTGGTGTTACTGTATCATATTTCGAGTGGGTACAAAATCGTACCGGGTACTATTACAGTGAAGAAGAAATAAACAAAAGAGCAGATCGTTGGATGAAACAGGCGTTTCACAATGTTTGGGAAGTATCTAAAAAATACAAAATACCAATGCGTATAGCAGCCTATATTTATGCATTGGGAAAAATTGAAAAAGGTATTAAATCAAGAGGAAGTTTTTAAGCTTTCCTGATATACTTGTGGTATAACACACTCGCCTTTATTAATTGATGCGGTAGATATTGTTTCTAACTTGCTCAATTAATAAAGGCAAAGGTGGTTTTGGTGATAATTGCTGAAACTGCGCTTAACTTAAAAATGAAAACATGACACTTCACCGTGAAGGCAAAAAATGGGTAACAGGAACGTTGGTATTCTTTGTTGCTGTAAACACACTTTTTACTGTTTTGCTTAACACACCCGATTGGCTTAAGGTGTTCGTTTTTGTGTTGTCGTTAGTATTTTTGATTCTCGTTTTGCAATTTTTTCGCTATCCTAAGCGTAGCATTACACGCAACGAGAATTATATTATTTCGCCTTGCGATGGAAAAGTGGTGGTGATTGAAAAAACGAATGAATCGGAGTTCTACAAGGATAAACGAATACAGGTTTCTATTTTTATGTCGCCTGTTAATGTGCATGCCAACTGGTATCCTATGAGTGGCATGGTGAGATACACCAAATATCACCCTGGAAAATACTTAGTGGCTTGGCATCCTAAGGCTTCTACTGAAAACGAAAGAAGCACCATTGTTTTAGAAAAAGATAGTAGCCGCACTATATTGCTTCGTCAAATTGCTGGCGCACTGGCAAGACGCATTGTTTACTATCCACGTGAAAATGATAAGGTCATACAAGGCGGTGAGCTCGGTTTTATTAAATTCGGTTCTCGGGTTGATCTTTATTTGCCACTTGATGCCACCATTAATGTGGCGTTAAACCAGAAAGTAACTGGTGGCGTTACGGTTATTGGCGCCTTCGCTAAGGGTAGCTGATCCTTGTTAACGGCATTTCCCAAAACAATTTGTTGCTATTGATGGTTTACTTTATTCAGTGTTATGCGTTTTTTTAAGCGGTATTTATTCGGATTAATATAGTGACCATGAGTAGTGACAGAATTATAAGCATAAGAAAGCAATTCGAGTATTACAAAATGCTTGGAGAGAAAACCCTGCTGCAGCTTAAAGACGAAAAGTTGTTTTGGCAGTTTAATGAGGATAGTAATAGCATTGCCACCATTATTAAGCATCTGCATGGAAACATGATGTCGCGATGGACAGATTTTATGTCAACCGATGGCGAAAAAGAATGGAGAAACAGGGATGGTGAATTTGAAAGCGAAGTTGTAAGTCGGCAGCAATTGATGGAAAAATGGAATGAAGGCTGGGACTGTCTCTTTCGCGCAATAGATGTGTTAAGTGAAGATGATTTGGGTAAAACAATTTACATTCGCAATCAGGGCTACTCCGTTGAAGATGCGCTTAACAGACAACTAGCCCATTATCCTTATCACATCGGGCAAATGGTGTTTATAGGTAAAATTTTAACTGAAAATGGCTGGACTTCGTTATCCATACCAAAAGGTAAATCGCAGCACTTTAATGCCGATAAGTTTTCTTTACCCAAAGACAAAGCACATTTTACAGACGAGTTTTTAGGCAAAGGAACATCAACGTGATGTCGGATTATTTTTTTGCAATAACCGTATAAAACACTGGAGAGTAGCCTTCAAATATCCCAAGTCCTCCTTGCACATTGGTTGGAAGTGATGCCGGTGAACTAAATGGGCTTCCGTTGGTGGACGACTGTGACTCAGCAAGCCTCCAAAAGTCATAGCTATCATGCGTAATGGTGCAAAATTTAACGATAACGGTGTCTCCATCTTTAAAAAATCCTTCTTCCTCATTGTTATCATCTACGGCTTGGCTATTGGGCACCGATCCTCGATTGTAGGCAAAGTCAAACGATTTTCCGTTGATAAAGCGATCATCAAAAACAGATCCGCTTGGTGCGACAAATTGATTGTCTTTTCCCAAACGCTGAGCAAACCAACGATAACAGTTTCCCAGCGTGTCAGGCTCTGTCATGTGTGCCCACACAAAACCCAACGAGTCTTTGTTCTCTTGTACCTTAAACCAGGTGCTGTCTAAAAGCAAAGGCTCCTGTATGCGTGTTTGCGCAGTAAGAATGGTGCCGTCAGGAATAATAATTTTAAGCGAGTAATTTTTACCCACCTCCCCGGTGAGTTTGGTTGACAAATAAAGATAGCCCGTGTTAGGATCAACCTCCAACAAGGTGTCAACAACAATTCCATCATCAATAATTACTGTTGCTCCTTTTACCACATAATTAATGAGAGAAGCAGAGTCAAACGCTGCAAAATAAGGGGTGGATTTAGACAGTAAAATGTATGGGGCTTTACCCGTTTCCACATAACCTTCTACCACATATTGCTGCTGTGCTTGCGGTAGATCCACACTAATATCTTTTTCGCATGATGACAGGGTTAGCATGGCTGCAAAAAAAGCGATGGTTGAAATAGCGAATAATGTTGATTTCATATATGAGATAGCTTGAGGGTTTAAAATTTAAAGTTGTACGTAACGGATGGAATGACCGGAAAAAGAGAAACCTGTTTGGCCTGTATCTTAAACTCACCGGTTTTTTCATCAATTTCATTATTAAAATAAATGAAATAAGGGTTCATGCGGCTATAGGCGTTGAACAAACTGAAATTCCAACTTGATTCAAATTTTTTCGTTTTCTTTTTTGTGTAAGTAGCCGAAAGATCAAGGCGATGATAAGCCACTTGGCGATAGGCATTACGTTCGCCATACACTTCGTACAACTGCCCGTTGGAGATGGGAGGCACACCGTTAACGGCAACACTTTGCAAGTCAAGCGGCCCAAACAAAAAATAACGCGACACCGGAATGGTTTGTGCATTTCCTGTTGCATAAACCCATGTAAGCCCAAAGGTCCATTTTTTATTTCGTACGTAGGATAATACCACTGACACATCATGCCTTCTGTCATATTTTGCAGGGAAGGTGCGTCCTTCTTTAATCAATGGAAATTTTCTGTCGGTGTAACTTAAGGTGTAACCTATCCAGCCATTGAATTTCCCTGTTGTCTTTTTTACAAAAAACTCAGCTCCATAGCTCCATCCTTTTCCAAACACAAAATTATTGTCGCTGTTATTTTTAACATCTTCATCCCCTTGTGTACCTTCACGGTATTCAATTTGGTTTTTCATGGTTTTGTAATACACCTCTACAGACGTTTCGAAAAGATTATCTTTAAAATTACGGAAATACCCTAAGGCATACAAGGTACCAAACTGAGGTTTAACGCGTGTGGAACTGGGTGTCCACACATCAGTAGGTAATGACACGGATGCCAGAGAGGCCAGGTGCACGTATTGGTAATTTTGAGTAAAGGATGCTTTTAAGGATGAGGTTTTGTTTAACGAGTACTTCATTGACAATCGCGGTTCAACTCCGTGATAAAAGGCTACGTTGGCGTTATTGCCATATTCAATAGTATCAATGGTCACATATTCGGAATTTTGAAGATAACGTGTGAACGGGCCTATTTGCTGAAA
>JAYTNW010000401.1:0-6497 GCA_043748115.1 Bacteroidota bacterium
CTGTCGCTACCAATGCATCAGGTGCCGTGAGTTGTATCGTGTCTCTTGCTATGCATGAATTGCTGTCGCTTACAATTATGAGATAAAGCCCTGCGTTCAATGATGTGAAATTCCCTGATAAGGAGTAGGAAAGCCCATTGTTAATGCTGTAAGAAAGTGCGCCATTCCCTCCAGAACCGTTTACCAGGATAGAGCCATCAACAGCTCCGTGACAGGTAAGGTTTGAAGGCGTTACTGCATCAATGCCAGGTGAGTTGTAAATAGGTATGGTTACGAGAGCGCTGTCTGTGCATCCATTCGCATCCTTTACCATCACTACATGGTTTCCTCCATAAAGATTGGCGATAGTGGCCGCTGCAATATAGGTAGCTCCATTATCGGCACTAAATTGCAAGGTTCCTGTACCACTAACAGCAGTGATGGTTATGCTTGCATTGGCAACACCATCGCATATCTGCGGAGTGAAGGCTGTGTTGATGATGCGTGGCCCCGGTTCGTCAGCAATTAAAACCGTTGTAGCCTCCTCACAACCGTTTGCATCTTTTATTACAGCCTTGTAATTACCGGGTAATAGATTGGTGAAAGCGTTGGTGTTAGCAAAATTTCCACCGCCATCAATACTGTAAGCGTAAGGCGCTACTCCACCCCCTGCTGTCAAGGTAATGCTTCCATTTGGCTGGCTACAGGTGGTGTTGATGGTATTTGCTGTAAGCGTTAATTTTTGCGGTTGTTGTATGGTAAATATGGAGTCAACCCAACAACCATTATTATCAACCACCGTTATGGTGTAATTTCCTGCCACCATGTTAGTAAAGAAATCGGTACTTTGATACCCCGCTGTTGTATCTAAACTAAACTGAAGCGGTGGGGTTCCATTGTTAATGGTAAAGTTTACAGATCCTGAGTTGGTATTGAAACAAAGTACATTGGTAAGATCAATATCATCAATGGATGGTGATGTGGATGGGTTAATGACATATGTGCGCGAGTTTTGACAACCTTTTGAATCACGAACTGTAAAAGTTATATTTCCTGAAGGTAAATTTAAAAACACACTATCGCTGACCCAGGTAATTCCGTTGTTCATGGAAAATTGCAACGGATAGCTTCCGTTAATAGGATGAAGGTTTGCCCTTGCATTGCTCAATCCGCAGGTTGTGCTAGATGATACATCGCCTTTAATGATGACGGGCAAAGGCTCAAGAATACTTGCCAGCTGAAATATCCTGCAATTGTTAGCGTCTTTTATGGATATAGCATAACCAGCAGCAGTCAACGTGTTGTAAAAAGTAGTTGCATTATAGAGCACTCCATTGTTTATACTGTAAGTAAGTGTTCCCACACCGCCTGAAGCGTGGATAGATAGTTCTCCGTTTGCAGAACGATAACAACTTAGATTTTTGGTAACAATGCTGTCAATCTTTGGGGCATTAATGGTGTTAATGATCACTGTGTCTTTGACTAGGCAGCCGTTTGCATCCTGAATCATTACATTGTAAATACCTGGTGAAAGGGAGTCAAAACTGTTGCTCGTTTGAAAATTTGTTCCGTTCGTAATGCTGTACAATAATGTTCCAACCGAACCACTCAACACATTCATTACAATTTGGCCATTGTTCAAATTGCAATCAGATGGTGTAGGTATGCTTAGCAGATCAACGTAGGTGGGTTGTGTAATTATTACAGACGATGCGGCAGTACACCCGAACACATCGGTAGCTACCACTTGGTAGGTTCCTGCTCCCAGGTTGTTAAACGGAGATGTGGCTTGTGTTAAAGAAAATCCACCGTTCGTAATTTTGAAAGAGTAAGGTGTGCTTCCACCTGATGCGCTTACTGTAATGCTTCCATCGGTACCGCCAAAGCAAGTAACATCGGCATGTGTCAATGAAGCAATAACGGGCACAGTGCTCAATCCTATATTGGCCTGCGCGCTGTAGGTGCAACCCTGCGAATCTTTTATTACAACAGAATAGATTCCTGGAGGTAGGTTTTTGAACTGCGCTAATGCCTGGTATGTTATACCGTTATCTTTACTGTAAGTATATGGTGCTGTTCCACCTGAACCAATGATGTCAATAATTCCGTTGTTCAAAGCGCATTTGGTGGCTGTTGTGCTTAAGTTAGCCCCCAATGGCTGCGGTTGTGTAATGGCAAAAGTGGTAGTGCTTTCGCATCCGTTCACATCTTCTGTGGTTAGGGTGTAGGTGCCGGGTAACAAATTCAGTACCTGATGTGGGGTGTTAATGGCAGAACTTTGATTGATAATGGCTCCGCCTGAGTTTTTCCATGTGAATATCCATGGGCCATTGCCTTGCCCCGTTCCCGTTGCACTGCCGTTAAGTCCGTTACATGATGCATTTACAGGCGCTACTGCCGGTGGAGTACAGCAGGCCAGCGTGGCATACAGGTCATTCACCGGGTCACCGGTACACGCAGTAGATGTCCACGAACCGCTCTCTCCGTCAGCATAGGTGTCAATAAAAACGTTCAGGTTTTGTGCGTTTACGCAACTGGCAATGGGTTGTGTGTTTATGCGCCAGCAAAAATTAAGGTTGCAACTGTTGCTAATGTTATCACCAAAATTATTTCCGGGGTTGTTATCTGTTACATTCGAGCTATTTCCTGCTGAAGTTTCATAAAAAAATCCGGGTCCCGCTGCGGCTCCATTGGCCGATGAGATAATGGTGTTGTTATACCATGCCCAACTTCCATTGCCTGAACACGAGTTGGGAGGAAGTGCTACCAGAGAATTTGCATCCCATCCTGGCCCGAAATGCGGCACCACGCCATGAAGCCAGTTGGCCGATGTGGGATTGAAACCGGTAATGTTCAAACAGAAGTTAACCGTTTGCCCTGAAAGGTAAATGCCGTTTGAAGGAGGAGGGTTAACTGTAAGCGCACTTTGCACTACACAGCCTTGGCAATCGTTGTTGTTTTGCAGCGATAATGAAAAATTACACTGGTCATTAAGTGTACCACCACTTACCTGCAGGTAATATGTTCCGGGCGAAAGGCCACTGAAATTAGCGTTTAACAAACCGCCACCGCCAATAGCACACCCACGCGGCACGAGGTTGTTGCAGCCCGTGCCGCTGTACAATCCTACTTCCGGGGTTATCATTCCGTTGATGGTTACGTTAAGAATGGGTGCTGTAATGGTAAACTTGTACCATACATCGGCTGCCGGTGTAGCCATGTTGCCTACAGGTTTGCATCCCTGCAAGGCATTGTAAGGCACTTCGGCAGTGGCACAAAGGTTGGTGGTGTTAATTACTGCTACAGTGCCTGTACCGTTAGGACATGCTGCCGGAACTGCCAGTTGCCCCAGGTTTTGCGCTCCTGAACAGGCATCGTTGGGCGGTGGGCTACCTCCATTGCAGGTGGGGCATCCGTTAACAGGGCATTGCGAGCAACTTAACGTTGCTTTCCAACCTGCTGTGCACACTGTGTAGTCTGAAACAAATTTTATGGTTAAGCATCCTGATGTAGCAGTGACTGCCGGTGGTAAATTGTAGCCTGTAAACTTCCCCAACAAGGGCGAAGAAGTGGACGGGCCGTTAAACACATACAGAAAATCGAAGCCGTTCTCTAAACTGAACTGGGTAAATGTAAGCGACACGCACTGTCCGGGCACATCAGCACAAACAGTGTAAACAAGAGTTTGGTTGGGCTGGTAAGCTGACGAGTCACCTCCGCTATCGTAAAAAGTACCACCACATTGGCTTATGGTACCATTGGACATAACAATGTCTTGACCACGTGCGCCAAAAAACGCGCATGTGACCAACATTAAAAAGAGGAATAATTTCTTTTTGCCCGGCACTTAAAAACCTTATAAATTAGCCTGTATTTTGCTTCGTGTAGTAAGGGGTAAATATAAGGAAAAAACAGCTTCGCTTAGCCGCGGTAGGAATAAATGAGCCTGTTTGAGCTACATGAGAGGTAAATTCGCGCTTTTACAAACCGATATGTTCCCTGTTTTTGAACTTTCGCCAAAGGAAAACCACCGTTGCCCCAATCAACAACATGCTGATTAGCACCATCCAGCCTTGTCCGCTTGCTGTGCCTACTTCGTCTGCATTAAATGGCAATTGATTTCTTTTTGCCAAATAAGCGAAGATTACTGCTGAGGCATTGTTTACAAAATGAGCGAAGATGGGTAACCATAAACTTCCGCTCCAATACAGCAAATAACCAAACAGCAAACCCAGCAACATGCGAGGCACAAAACCAAAAAACTGCATGTGCATGGCACTGAATAAAATGGAGGTGATCAAAATAGCCACGTGTACATTGCCTGTCATTTCGCGCAGCAGGCGCTGCAAAACACCACGGAACAACAACTCTTCGCCAATGGCAGGCAACACACCAATCATCAACAGGTTTATCCAAAGGTCTTTGCCGTTTTTCATATCTAAAAACACCTCAGTTATGCGGGTTGCTTCCTCTTCCATGGTGCGCATTTTATTTTCAAGCCCGGCTAAAAACTCGGGCAATTGCAAATGGCTGTTCATTTCCACCAAGAAATTGATCATGGGGGCTGCAGCCAGCATCATTACCAAAATCAAAACATAGTTAACTTTTGCGCCTGTTTTTTCCGTTTGTAGGTAACGTGCCGGTTGTTTGGAAAAATACCATGCAGCCAAACATGCGGGTATGATCATCATGCCTAATTGAGATACTATCTGCAAAAACTTTAGCATGGCCACCGATTGCGGGTTGCCCATATCGCTCATGGCCGTTGAAAGGGTTAATAAGTCACTGCCGAAAATAACGCTGCACAAAGCAATTCCCGCCATGGAAAAAACAGCAGAGCAAACTAATATCAGCCCCAGAAAAATAATTGATTTTATAATCGGTTCCGTGTTTTCCCACACCCCTTTAAGCATCATTTCTTATTTTTGTGCGAAGATATAGATAGTTTAAGGTTTGAAGTTTAAAGTTTATGGTTATCAAAACTTAATTAACAGATGTCTTGACTTTCAGCTTTAAAACAAATAACGCCCCATTCACTATTAAGCGTTAAACTTCATTTTCTCTCGTGGTAAAAATCGGTAACATATCCTTAGGCGAATTTCCGCTGCTACTTGCTCCCATGGAGGATGTGAGCGATCCGCCTTTTCGTTACGTGTGCAAACAGCAGGGTGCCGATCTTATGTACACTGAGTTCATTTCATCAGAGGGGTTGATACGCCACGCTGCCAAAAGCACACACAAGTTAGATGTGTTTGATTACGAACGCCCCATTGGCATACAGCTTTTTGGCGGCAATGTGGACAGCATGCGCGAAGCGGCCCTCATTGCCGAGCAGGCACAACCAAACCTTATTGACATTAACTATGGCTGCCCGGTAAAAGCCGTGGCATGCAAAGGAGCGGGCGCAGCATTGTTGCAGGACATACCTAAAATGGTGCGCATGACGGAAGAGGTGGTGAAAGCCGTGAAACTTCCGGTTACGGTAAAAACACGTTTGGGGTGGGACGATAAAACTAAAAATATTTTAGAGGTGGCCGAACGCCTGCAGGATGTGGGCATACAGGCGCTGAGCATACATGCACGCACACGTGCACAAATGTATAAAGGCCCGGCCGACTGGACGTTGGTGGGAGAACTTAAAAATAACCCCCGCCTAAAAATCCCTGTTTTTGGCAATGGCGATGTGGACTCACCGCAAAAAGCCCTTGACATGAAAAACCGTTATGGGGTTGACGGAGTAATGATAGGCCGAGCCAGCATAGGCTTTCCATGGATATTTAACCACATTAAACAATTTATGGCCGATGGCTCCACTGCGCCAATGCCAGGTATGCATGAGCGAGTTGATATTTGCCGCACACACCTGCTTAAATCAGTGGAGTGGAAGGGTAGCATTGTCGGCATTATGGAAATGCGCAGGCATTACACCAACTATTTCAAAGGCTTTGATCATTTTAAAGATTTCCGTTTGCAATTGGTAACCCTAAACGATTTGCAAGCCATCCTCGACCTGCTGGACGCTATTAAGGAGCATTATGCCGGGATGGCTGCTTGAGGGGGTGGTTGGATTGTTTTTTAAATTATGGGTTGGTTTTGAGTTGAATTTTTGGAAAAAGGGTATGTGTTGCTTTAGTTTGGTTGTGGTGAATTTTATGTTTTGTTTTTCAAATTTTTCTTGCCTTACTTTTTCCTTGATGAAAAAGTAAAAAAATTAAGGCTTGATGGAAAAGGCTAAAAGTTTTTTTGCTTGTCACACGGATAAATATGCTATGGGTGTTTTATACTTTTAGACGTCAGATGCTGTGGTGCCTCAAAATACTGTTAAACTAGGGGCTGTTTTCATAATTCTGTCATCTATTTTTAAGCACTAGGCACCTTTAAAACAGGAAATAGCGACTCGCCATAAAGATTTTAAAGGGTAGATTTAATTTCTCGCAGACTTTGGAATGGTAGTATATTTTTTATATATCTTTACCTTAACAAAACAAAACCGTATGAAAAACCATCAATACCTGACT
>JAYTNW010000402.1:0-2165 GCA_043748115.1 Bacteroidota bacterium
ACAGGACCGGTGCCAGATGATTATTTTACCACTGAGATAGGTAAGGCTAAACTGATCAGGGAAGGGAATGACCTTACCATTGTTACCTACGGTTTAGGTGTACATTGGGCAATGGAGGCATTGGATGAGCAAAAAAATATTTCTGCCGACCTCATTGACCTTCGAACCTTGCTTCCGTGGGACAGGGAAACCGTTTTGAGATCAGTTAAAAAAACAGGAAAGGTGATCGTTTTCCATGAAGACACTTTAACCGGTGGTATAGGAGCAGAGATAGCAGCGGTTATAGCTGAAGAATGTTTTATGGATTTGGATGCACCGGTGATAAGGAGTGGCAGCTTAGATACTCCTGTGCCTATGTCCCATAAATTAGAGTGGAATTTTTTACCGAAAGACAGGTTTAAAAAACAGTTGCAGGATCTTTATAGCTATTAATTAAAATGGGGTCTGATCAAAATTTAGCTATTGCCAAAAGTTGGCTGCTGGCGTTTAATGAGCATAACTTGGAAAATCTTTTAGCCCTTTATCATGATCAAGCGGAGCATTTTAGCCCAAAGTTAAAAATGAGGAAGCCTGAAACAGAAGGTTTGATTAAAGGGAAAAATTTACTTCGTGAATGGTGGAAAGATGCTTTTGAACGTTTGCCCTCATTGCAATACCTGCCTCAAACATTAACTGCCAATAACGATAGAGTGTTTATGGAATACACAAGGAAGGTGAATGGTGAAGAAGATACTCGTGTGGCTGAAGTGTTGGAAATAAAAAGCAGTAAAATCGTTTATTCAAGAGTTTATCACGGGTAAACGATCAGTAGCGCTTCATCACTCTGTCAATTTCGCGTTTGGCGTCCTGCTCTTTTTTAGTTTCACGCTTGTCAAACATTTTCTTTCCTCGCGCAAGTGCTATTTCCATTTTGGCATAACCTCTTTCGTTGAAATATATTTTTACAGGAATAATGGTTACTCCTTTATCTTTAATTTTTGTTTGCAGCTTGGCCAGTTCCTTTTTATTCAGCAATAACTTGCGATCACTTTTTGGAATGTGATTGGCATAACCACCTTGCTTATATTCGGAAATGTGAATGTTCTTTACCCACAATTCGCCATTGGTAAAAAAACAATAGGCATCAGATAGGTTAGCTTGCCCGGCACGTAATGATTTTACTTCGGTACCCGTAAGCATTATACCGGCCTCAAACTTTTGCTCGAAAAAATAATCAAAACCTGCTTTTTTGTTGGAGGTAACAGGTGCAAAATCTTTTGACATTCCGCAAAAATACTTAATAAGGTTTACAAAATTGTTTTAAACTCAATGGCTAATCAAACACGACCATTACACAATGAGTACAGGAATTTTTACACTATGTCTCACGGCATCTACTGTTGTTCCCCAAAGCAAATCATCAATGCCACGATGGCCATGTGCTCCCATCACCAAAAGGTCGGCATCAAAATCTCTTACTATTAACGGTATAGCTTTCTTGGGGCTGCCATAGCCAATTTTTGTTTGTGCACTGTAGCCCTGCTCAATTAGTCTGTTGGCATAAGTGAATAACTGTTCCTGATCTTTTTTGGTTTCAAGATCTTCTATTTCCTTCCCAAAGGCCATTGCCCCGGCTGACTCCACCACATGTATAAAAAGATACTCGGCATTTTTACCTCCTTGAGCCACTGCATGTTTTATACTTTTAGAATCACTGTCACTAAAATCAAGCGTCACAGCAATCCGATTGAACAGTTGTGCCTCAAGGGTAAAGTCAGATGTTGCCAAATGAGGAACAGCAAGATCTTCTTTACGTTTTTTAGATATATAAGGATAAATAATGGTGGTGATCAATAATGCAGCTACGGCAGCGCATACCAATAAAATTGCTGCCTTGGCCCATAGCTGCATATCACTTTGAAGTGCTGCGTTTACCTGCTCCACCACCAATTTAATGTTTAAGGACACAATAATTATTGCACTAAGCCATGCAAGGCTTTTAACAACTGGTCCAATAACAAATTCGCCCATTTTAACCTTGTCACTCACAAAATGGATCAATGGAATAATAGCAAATCCCAGTTGTAAACTTAGCACCACCTGGCTCATGATCAGCAGTTGACCGGTGCCTGCTTCTCCATAAATATGGATGGTTACCAATGCAGGTATAATTGCTAAACGACGGG
>JAYTNW010000403.1:0-8751 GCA_043748115.1 Bacteroidota bacterium
AGCCATCGTTGATGGAATGAAGAATAGGTATCTCTAATCCGGCAAGATGAAAGTGTCCATTCCAAAAAGCGATATAATCTTTAGCAAAAGCGGAATTGCTGATATAAATTGAAATGGCTGTTGCGAGGATTAGTAGCGCTCCACCCAATTTCCCACTTTCGGATAGTTTTCTTATTGGGTTGGTTAACCTTTTGCTTATCATTTTTCAAAAATAAAAAACCTGCTTCAATTTGCGATCGAAGCAGGTTTTTTTATTAAGGATTTAAATTATTTCTGTAGTTGAATTTTAGTAGTATAAACATCGGTGCCGCTTATTACTCTTAAAATGTAAGACCCTGCGGCTATATTGGCAACTTGAAGGTCAATAAGATTGAGGCCTTCATCCGCAAGTTGATTTGTGGTTAAAATCATGTTGCCCAAAATGTCGAACAAGTGTATGCTAGCATTTTGTTTAGCAAAAGATTCAAATGCCACTGAAATATTCTCCTTAGCAGGATTTGGGTAAGCAAAAAGATTTCCGTCAGTTGATTTAACGGAAGCAAAATCAGCGTTAAGATCTGTGCGGAAGTTACTTGCGCTGGTGTTTATGCGAAGTTTATAACAGGTGGTAGTGCTTAACGCACCGCTGTAACCATATACTTGTACATAGTAGGTTGAAGCTGCAGATGATGAATTGTATTTTATACTCTCACCTGTAGTGCTTCCGTTTTGAGATATACCCAATTGGGAAACTGATGAGTTGTATAGGCGCACATCATAATCTGCAGGTAGGTTTTGTAAGAGTACATTCACTTTTGGCGCAGCAGCAGTTGTAGTAAATTTAAACCAATCTTTATCAGTTGATGTTGATATGAGGGCATAAATATCTGTGTTAACAGCAATGGTCTTGGCGGTTGACGAAGTGTTGTTGCTTTCGTAAACATCACTGCTGCACGTAGTACTGGTTGAGGATGTGGTGAAGGTGGCAGACGAAGAAAATGCACTGGAGGTACTGCTGCAAACCGTTTGCACCTGGAATTGGTAAACAGTAGCGGCCGTTAATCCTGTTATAGCTTTAGAATTTGTTGTGGACGTTGTAGATGTCCATGTGCTGCTACCGTTAACACGGTATTGGATGGCATAACTTGCAGCGCCACTTACTGCTGTCCAGCTAACTGTAGCACCGGTAGTGGTAATACTTCCAGATGCTAAACCTGACGGTACACCACATGACGAAGTAGAAGGAGGTGTGCACCCTAAGGAGCTAAGCAAACCAGAACGGGATGTGTTGATTGACGCTGTCATGCGTGAAGCCTGGCCTGCAGTGAACATGTTCATACATGCATCATCGGTGTAGTCCATGTAGTTCATGAACATGTCGCCATTAGCGCCATTGCTACATGTAGTATGCGGATATGAAGGGCATCCAAAATTAGAGGTTTGTTGAGTTGGCGTATCGCTTACAAGGTCACTTCCGCAATTGGCATCACCCCAAATATGTCTTAAATTTAACCAGTGACCTACTTCATGTGTCATGGTGCGACCTAAATGATAAGGTGTTGCAGTTCCGGGGGCACTCACGCCACCCACTGAACTGTATAGTGCAACTACACCATCCGTTGAAGCGCTTGAACCTGGAAACTGAGCATAACCCAATAAACCACCGCCTAAATTACAAACCCAAATGTTCAGGTATTTGGTTGCATCCCATGCATTGTCACCACCCGATGATGTAAATTTTACATTGTCATTATCTGAAAAAGAAGATGTACTAGTTGATTTACGAATGATACCGGATGTTGCATTGCCGCTCGGATCACGTTGTGCCAGACAAAACTGTATCTGTGTATTTACTGCTACTCCCTGAAAAGCAGAAGGGGTGCTTGATGCATCAGCGTTAAGTCGGCCAAAATCTTTATTTAGAACATCTAATTGCTCAAGAATTTTTGCATCAGAAATGTTTTGAGTGCTGTTGGCATAAATTACATGAAAAACCACCGGTATAGTTATTACCGCTTCTGTGGTTCCGTTTAACTGTTGCGCTTGTATCCACTGTTGCGTAGCTAGTTCCAGTTTATTCATTTTAACTGCTAATGTCGGGTCAGCAGTTAACTGACGGTTTAAAACATCCATCGTGGCACACACCCTTGAGTTTTGCGCCTCAACACCTTTCACTCCTGCTAGCATACAAGCAGCCAGCATCATTTGTTTAAGTTTTCTCATATTACGATATAGTTTAATTTGCCCTAAACTTATATAAATTATACCATTCACCCAAAAAAAAGAGGTGTTTACCCTAATATATGAGGGTGTTCGCCAATTTTATTTTTTTGCCTTATCGCTATACTTTCATGATTTATTCTTAAGCTCATATCTTAATGATATTTTTGTGGTGGAATGATATTTAAGAAAGCAGTATTTCTTTTTGGGGTATTTTTTTTTGGGACATCTGTGTCATCTCGTGGCCAAGCAATTTTTGAGTATAACGAGAACTGCGTAAATGCCTATAAGCTTCTATTTGAACTTCGGTTCAATGAGGCAGAAGCGATTATTAATAAGGAAAAGAGAATACAACCTAACAATGGAATTCCTGTTTACTTGGAACATTATATTCTTTTTTTAAAGGCTTTTATTTCTGAAGAGGACGCAGATTATCAGTCGTTAAAAAAGCATCAACAATTGGCTTCTGCTTTTCTTGAAAAAGGGGGGGCTTCTCCTTATCAGCGATGGGCATTGGCGGAGATTAATGCGCTTACAGCTTTTGTAAGGTTTAAATCAGGTGAATACGTTAGTGGGGCATTAGAAATAAGACGAGCTTATAAATTGCTGGAACAAAATAATGAGCAGTACCCGCAGTTCAAATTTAATTTAAAAGCACTAGGGCTTATGCATGCCTTCATAGGCGCTGTTCCCGAAAATTATAAGTGGCTGTTAAAACTTGTCGGTATGCGCGGAACTATTCGTCAAGGTTTAGATGAGTTAAAGGTTTTGTTTAAGGAAGTGGCTGATGTCAAATCTCCACTCAATTTTATAAGTAAGGAGGTGGCTTTTGTTTATCTGTTTACACTACAGCACCTCGAAAAAAAACCGGAAGATGCGATTAAGTTGATGGGAAATTATTTTGATAATGATAACCCAATTGATTTATTTTTTGC
The DNA here is from genome assembly GCA_043748115.1 of Bacteroidota bacterium. Taxonomy (GTDB): domain Bacteria; phylum Bacteroidota; class Bacteroidia; order AKYH767-A; family OLB10; genus OLB10. Next base: position 3,135 of record JAYTNW010000403.1, read on the forward strand.
TTGTAATGTTTATTATAATGCAGGTAAAAATAATGAAGCCCTCGCGCTTCTCACCAAAATGGATAATAAGTCCGATACTTACCCTTTTTCTTATCTCACTTATTTAAAGGGAATAGCCAAACTGAATACACTTGACCTTACTTCTGCTGTGGAGTTTAAAAAATATGTTAGTGAGTTTAAAGGGAAGAGTTTTATAAAAGCCGGATGGCAGAAGTTAGCGTGGGTATCATTAATGAATGGCGATACTGCCGCTTATCATTTGAACTTAAGCCATGTTATCAAGTTTGGTAACGAATTTACCGATGAAGATAAACAGGCTATGAAAGAGGCAGAAGAAATGGAAATGCCGAATGTGTTGTTGTTGAAAGCGCGTTTGTTATTTGACGGAGGAAACTATAAACAAGCATTGGGCTTATTGGCGGGTAAGGGAATGGAAAATTTTCCAACACTTAAAAACAAACTTGAACTCACCTATAGACTTGGACGTATATACGATCGAATGGGCATGGAAAAAAATGCGATTGACCTTTATGTGAAAACGTTTGAGAATGGTCAGAAGTTTAATTATTATTTTGCTGCCAATAGTTGCCTTCACCTTGGGCAGATATTTGAAAATAAAAATGAAAAAGAAAATGCTGAAAAGTATTATCGCCAATGTCTTCAACTGCGAAATCATGAGTATCAAAATAGCATTGATCAAAAGGCAAAAGCGGGGCTTAACAGGTTGGGCAAAAATACGGTGAGTGACGAATAACATTTAACGGATCAACGTTACCCTGCCATCATAGTTGTAAATTTTACCATACATGTCTTTAACTTTAAATTTATAAACATAAGTTCCTTGCGGACATTCACTGCCTCCGTTAAACACGTTTCCATCCCAATCGGCTGACCGATTTTCGCCTGAGTAAACTCTGTTTCCCCACCGGTTGTAAACTTCCATCTGTATATCGGTTATGCCAAATCCTTGTGCAAAAAAGCGGTCGTTTTTGCCATCGTTATTTGGGGTAAAGGCATTAGGAATATACAAGGTAAATTCGCCTTTTATAACGATCTCCCTGTAGGTTGTGTCAGTGCACTGGTGTTCAGTTGATACAATCTGCATGATTACAAAACTTCCTGTATCTGCATAGCTATGTGAAGGCTGGAAATCATCAGATGTTTTCCCATCACCAAAATCGTAATACCATTGCCATCCCAATGTGCTATTGTCCTTAATGTCAACAATCGGGTGTAAAATAGTGGTTGTTTCTGGAGTAATGGTAAAATCGGCTACGGGCAGCGGATAAGCATTCACTGCATCTACAAGAACAATGGAGTCGCTACACTGCTCAGGAGTAACGGCAATAATCGAGACAGTGTAATTACCACTTACGTTAAAAAGGTGGGAAGGTGTTGTACTGCTATCAGATGCAGTGCCATCGTTAAAATTCCAAAGCCATGTGGTGCCGGTTGGCGAATTGGCGCTGTTAGAAAAATTAACCAACAATGGGGTGCATCCTTCGGCATTTAAAGGAGTAATGGCGAATTGTGGAAGTGGATTAACTGTTACAAAAACAGAATCCAGCACTGGGTCTAAAGTGCAATTATCAGTGATTGAAGCTGTAAAGTAGGCGGACGAGTCATTTTGAACTATTATTTGTGAAGCGGTGTTTCCGTTTTGCCAGGTATAAGTGTAAGGCCCGCCATTGCCTCCACCTGCAATTGCTGATAAGCTCACAGGCTGGCCAGCACATAGTGTGTCACTGCCTGAAAGCATGATGTTAAGAGGAGGGTAAACAAATATTTCTGAAGTGTCTGCAACCGATTTGCAGCCTGCACTATCTGTCGCAATAAGTGAATACGTGGTGCTGAGAATGGGTGAAACCAGCAAGGTGTCACTGGTGCTTCCAGTGTTCCATGCAAAAGTATATACTCCATATCCGCCTGAAGCTGTAGCAAAGAGTTGTGTTTGCTGCCCTATGCATAAGGTGTCTCCCGGTGTTGCCTGCACCATTACAGTTGTAGGTTGGTTTATAGTAAAACCTGCTAAACGGCTACACAGGTTTGCATCTGTAATGGTAACTGCGTAAATCCCTGCCAGAACATTGGTTATGGTTGCATAGGTTTGTCCGCTGTTCCACAAATAAGTATAGGGGGCAACTCCACCAGTAGTTAATATGGACACCAGCCCGCTAGCATTTCCGTAACATTTTACATTGCTGATATTCGCCTGAAATGAAATAGGTGTTGGAGCGGTAATTGTATCAGTGGATTCGATGGTGCAACCGCTGTTATCAGTAACGATAGCCGAGTAAATTCCAACCTCAAGGGAATCTAGTATTGCAGAGGTGCTGCCATTGTTCCAATAAAAACTGTAAGGGGCATATCCGCCTGTAGGGGCTAATGATATTTTTCCGTTGCTGCCTCCAGCACAAGAAACATTTTGTATGTTGGTTAAGGCTAGGATTGGCGTTGGGTTGGTAATGGTAATGCCATGATTAATAACGCATCCTCTTTGGTCAAGAACGATTACTGAATAATTTCCTGCCGACAAATTATTGGCATAAGCCGTATTGCTGTTGTTAGGCGACCACTGATAAATATAAGGTGCGGTTCCTCCTGAAACGGTGACCGTGGCTGCTGCATTGGCGCTGCCCGCACAAGAGCCGTTAGCAGAAGTGTGAGTAACTACCAATGGCTGCGGCTGTGTTAAGATCACCGTATCTGTGATCTCACACAAATTTTGATCACTAACGGTATAGGTGTAATTTCCAGAGGCTAAAGTGTCTAAAGAAAAATCTCCAGTAACTCCTGTGTTCCACACTATAGCATAAGGTAAAACTCCACCTGATGTTGAAACGGAAATACTGCCGTTGTTAAATCCATTGCAACTGGGGTTGGAAAATGTTTTAGCAGCAGCAAATAGTGGAGGTTGCAAAATTGAAAGGCTAATAGCATCGCTGCACATGTTGGTGTCAGTAACGGTAAAGGTGTAGTTGCCATCACCTAATTGCGTAAATACGGAATCCGTTTGCGAAACACCGTTAATGTTGTTGGAGTAAGTTAAGGTTCCGCTGCCTCCTAAAGCCTGTAGGGTTACACTACCGTTAGACAGGTTGTAACAAAGTACGTCCGTTTTTGTAAAGCTAGTGATCACAGGTCCAGTCAGGTCTTCAATAAGAAGTGAGTCAGTTGCGCGGCAGCCATTTCCATCTTTAACAGCAATAAAGTAGGTCCCATCCTGTCTGTTATTAAAAACGTTGGTGGCGGTGTAGGTAATGCTGCTGTCAATAGAGAATAAGAACGGAGCCGTTCCGCCCGAAGCATTTAAAATAAATTTGCCATTGCCGTTGCTGCAAATTTCAGGTGTTACCGCAGCGTTTAATATTAGCAATCCCGGTTGTGTAATGCTGTAAACAGTATCGCTTTTACAGTTGTTTTGATCCTTTACACTTATGCTGTAGAGGCCTGCAGTGAGATTGGTGAAGATATTTTGTGCTGAAAAAGATGCGCCATTATGAATGCTGTATTGCAGGTTTCCGGTGCCACCTGCTGCAAAAATTTTTATTTCTCCTGTGGGTTGCCCAAAACATTTTGGATCTTTAGAGATCAAGGTGTTGATGTGAGGAGCCAATAAATTGCTGAGTGAGATAAATTTTTCAATGACGCAATGATTACTGTCTTCAACATAAAAAGTGTAAGAGCCTGCTAAAAGATTGTTAAAAGTTGTATTGTTAGTAAAGGTTATGCTATCAGAAGAAAATAGATAAGTGCCCGTTCCTCCCGATGCGTTTAAAAGAATTGTTCCATCAGACTGGCCGCATGAGGGGCTGGTATACGAATGTGATAAAATCAATGGAGCAGGTTGAAGCAGTTGTGTATTGCCGGAGGTAATGCAACCTATGCTGTCGGTTATTTTGACGCTATAATTTCCTGCTGTAAGTTGAGAGAATAATGAGTTCGCAGTGTACGTAGCTCCGTTGTCAATGCTGTAAAGCAAGGTTCCTGTTCCGCCTGTTGATTGAACGGAAATAGTGCCAGTTGCTGCTCCGTTACACAAAATATCGGTTGTAAAAATACTGTCAATGGAAGGTCCGTTAACTGTGTTTACTATGGTGTTAAATGTGGAAATACAGCCTAAAGAGTCACGTACATCAATGGTGTAGTTGCCTGCTGTCAGTGAAGGAAAGCTATCTGTCGAAGAAAAAATTCCTGAACTGTTAAAACTATAAAACAAACTTCCTGTGCCACCGCTGGCTTGAATGTTGATGCTTCCGTTTGAAAAATTGCAGTTCGCATCTGTAACAGCAAGAGCTGCGATGACGGCTTGTGGTGATGATATTGTAATTAGTGTATCATCAATGCAATTGTTTGCATCAGATACTACCACTTGGTAACTCCCCGCCACAAGACTGTCAAAGAGATTGGAGGATTGGAATGTTAAACCATTATCAAGGCTATATTTTAAATTTCCTGTACCTCCGGCTGCAGTTATGGAAATGGACCCCGTTGAAACTCCGGCACAGGCAAGGGAAATGCTGCTTGCCCCTGAGATAACTGGAGCAGACAAGTTTACTACAGGTACGGCTACTGTTGTTGTGCATTTGTTGCTGTCTTTAACAGTAATGTAGTAAGTGCCCGCAGCTAAAGCGGCAAAGGTATTTGATGCCTGAAATGTTACACTATCTATGGCGTATAGATAGGTTCCGGTGCCACCTTCAGCCATTATAAAAATGGTTCCGTTACTCAACGCACATGTTGCAGCATCCGATTGCACATTTAACTTTAGTTTATCAGGCTGTGTTATTTCCTGCGATGCAGTTGTTGAACATCCAACCGTATCTCTCACTACGATAGCGTAATGACCCGCAGGCAACCCTGTAAACAAGTGGGTTGATAGAAAACTTGCTCCGTTATCAATGCTATAGCTCAAAGGCCCTGTACCACCTGTTGCAATAATATCTATTTCTCCTAAACTGTCGCCATGGCAATAGTTTTCTACAAAATTAACTGCCACTATTCCGGCTCCGTTTACATTGCTCACTGATCCTGTAAAGTCAGTGGTGCATTGAAGGCTGTCTTTAACAGTAATGGTGTAGTTGCCCGAAGCTAAATTGGTGAAGTTGTTGCTCAAGGAAAAAATTCCGGAGTTATTAAAGGAAAATAACAAGCCTCCGCTGCCACCGGAAGCATTGATGTTGAGAGAGCCATTGTTTTGTGAGCAGTTGGCATCTGTTGGTGAGATGATGGCTGTTATTTGCATTGGCTCACTTATGCTGATCGTGTCGGTGGTAACACAGTTGTTCGTGTCTGTTGCATAAACCGTGTAACTTCCTGCATCAAGGCTATCAAATGTTCCTGAAGATTGGTAGAGCACACTGTCAAGGCTGAACCACATTATTCCTGTGCCTGTTGCTTGAATGATCAAACTGCCGTTGCCTGATTGGTAACAGGAGTTGTTGATAGCCGATAGAGATTGGATAACAGGTGATGGTAAAGACGGTACATTAACGGCCAATGAGTCATAGCATCCGTTAAGATCCGTTACAATTACTTGGAACAAACCACCAGGTAAGTTTTCGAAAACAGAGTCCGTACTTAACGCAGAATTATTCACGCTGAAAAAATAAACAGG
>JAYTNW010000404.1:0-7594 GCA_043748115.1 Bacteroidota bacterium
CTATGGTTGCCAAATGAACTTTGCCGACAGTGAAATTGTAGCATCTATATTAATAAAGCAGGGCTTCAACACCACCAAGGATGTAAACGAAGCAGATGCTATATTTATAAACACCTGCGCAATTCGTGATAATGCAGAACAGCGGGTAAGGGCGAGGCTAAAAGATTTTAAAAAAATAAAACAATCCAACCCTGATCTTATAGTAGGGGTTTTAGGGTGCATGGCTGAACGTTTAAAATCACAGTTCCTGGAAGAAGAAAAATTAGTGGACCTTGTAGTGGGCCCTGATGCCTACCGGGATTTGCCTAACCTAATAGAGCGCGTGGAGGATGGACATAAGGCGGTGAATGTAATTTTATCGAAAGAGGAAACTTATGCCGATATCACCCCTGTTCGTTTAGGGCATAACGGTGTTACTGCTTTTGTGAGTATTATGCGTGGCTGCGACAACATGTGTTCATTTTGTGTGGTGCCTTTTACACGTGGGCGCGAGCGTTCGCGTGATCCACTGAGTATTGTGAACGAAGCCCGCCTTTTGTTTGAGCAGGGCTATCGCGAAGTCACTTTGCTGGGGCAAAATGTGGACTCGTATCTATGGAACGGTGGCGGACAAAAGAAAGATTTAGACAAAGACACCATTCATCATGCCTTAAACCACACCCTGCCTACTGAAAAGCAAAAAGAATTTACCACGTTTGCTGATTTGATGGAGATGGTGGCACAAATAAATTCTGATTTGAGGGTCCGTTTTTCAACCTCCAATCCGCGTGATATGACTGAAGCGTTTTTGCATGTAATGGCAAAGTACGAGAACATATGCAACTACGTTCATTTACCGGTACAATCAGGAAGTACGCGTGTGCTTGAAAAAATGAACAGAGGATATTCCCGTGAAGAGTATATGCAAAGGATTAACTCCATTAAAAAAATTGTTCCCGACTGTGGCATTTCCACCGATGTAATGACAGGGTTTTGTTCAGAAACCGATGAAGAGCACAGAGAAACATTGTCTCTGATGGAATGGGCTCAGTATGATTTTGCCTATATGTTCAGCTACTCCGAAAGACCGGGCACGCTGGCTGAAAGAAAATATGAAGACGATGTTTCAGAAGAAATAAAATCGAAAAGACTGAGCGAAATTGTAGCCTTACAACAAAAACTGTCTGCTGTGCAAACAAAAAAAGGTTTAAATAAAATACATAAGGTATTGATTGAAGGTTTTTCCAAAAAATCAGACCAGATGCTCATGGGTCGAAACCCACAAAATAGTGTAGTAGTTTTCCCAAAAGAAAACTTCAAGCCTGGTGATTATGTTAATGTCTTCGTGGATAAATGTACCGTAGCTACTTTAATTGGAAAGGTTGTTGAATGACCTCTAAGAATACAGAAAATCTGATTATCAATTTTTTCATGCCGTTAGCCCCCATTCGTTTTGATGCTTTTAGATCAAGCGTGAGAGAAGCAAAGAGAAAAGACAGTGATCTGGAAATTTTATATCAGCTGAAAAACAAAGTCTCTTTGATGGACATTGTGCAAATAAAAGAAAGGCTATCAGAAATATTCGGAATGAAGGTGGACTTTCTCTCTGACGATGTGGCTAAAAACAAGCTCATTGATTTTAATTGATAAAATGAAAAAGTCTATTTTTTTGTCAAACATGAAAACACCGTTGGCCGTTGTAAGATGTCTTGAAGTTATTGGTGAAGCCACAAACAAAATATCTGCGGATTTCCGTAACAAGAATTAGGATATATCCTAGAAAGAAATGGCCAGAAAGAAGGAATTACATAATCACTATGTGGATGTAAATTACAAAAAAGAATGGTTAGGCTAAGAAAAAGATATTGCAACCTTAAGTAAGTAAATCCAAAAAAAATAATTTGAGTTAAATGACCGTTCAAAATATAAAATCACGTTTTGGGATTATTGGGCACTCCTCCACTTTAGAGCATGCACTTAATACTGCATTGCAGGTTGCCACCACTGATCTTACTGTTTTAATAACCGGTGAAAGCGGCACAGGAAAAGAGGTTTTCCCGCAAATTGTACATCAGCTAAGTTCGCGTAAACATGGACCTTACATTGCTGTAAATTGCGGAGCCATTCCTGAAGGGACTATTGACAGTGAGCTTTTTGGGCATGAAAAAGGCTCATTTACCGGGGCACATGAAGCACGTAAAGGCTATTTTGAAGTATCGAATGGAGGCACCATTTTCCTGGATGAGGTGGCCGAACTTCCTTTGCTCACGCAGGTGCGCTTACTTCGTGTACTCGAAACAGGTGAGTTTATTAAAGTGGGATCAAGCAAGGTGCAGAAAACAGACGTTAGGGTGGTTGCAGCCACCAATGTTAACATACCTGACGCCATACGAAAAGGGAAATTTAGAGAGGACCTCTTTTATCGTTTAAACACAGTGCCCATTTCTGTACCTCCATTGCGTGATAGGCGTGAGGACGTACACCTCTTGTTTAGAAAATTTGCTGGTGATTTTGCAGAGAAATACCGTATGCCCACACTTTCGTTACAGCCTGATGCACTAAAACTGTTGCAGGAATACCGCTGGCCCGGAAACGTAAGGCAATTAAAAAATGTAACTGAGCAGCTTTCTATATTAGAGCAAAAAAAAGATATTAATGCAGAAACGTTGCTAAAATATTTACCTCAGGAATCATTTTCATCGGTACCGGCCTTGTTTCAGTCAGAAAAAACAAATGACTTTAATGAGCGTGAACTTTTATACAAGGTTCTTTTCGACATGAAAAAAGATATCACAGAATTAAAGAAGGTTGTTTTCAATATTGTCCGTAACGGCTCAGAGAATGTTCAGCTCGAAGACAAAGAAATACAAACCAATTCCTTTTTTAATGACATTCATGACGATCATCAACCTGCCATGATCACACCCGAACCTTCAATAACACTTTCTAAGGTAAATCACCTTCCGATGGATGTACATGAAGATGTGGAAGAATCACTATCCATTGCTGATAAGGAAAAAGACCTTATTAAAAAAGCACTGGAAAAATACAGAGGCAAAAGAAAAGGTGCCGCCCGCGAGTTGGGAATTTCGGAACGTACCTTGTATCGGAAAATTAATGAGTACGGGATAAAATAGTTATCTTCGAATAACGATTGGTTAAGAATTTAGGAAAGAAAGGCACTTTTAACGAATGGATACGAATAGACAAATGAAAAAAATGGGTGTTTACAAGGCACCGAGTATGGTTGGAACAGTAAGGCTAATAAAAATAAATTTTTGCCTTTTATGCTGCCTCTTGCTAGCTTCATCATGCGGGGTCTATTCATTTACTGGCGCTTCCATTGCACCCGATGTTAAAAGTTTTACGGTAGATTATATTAAAAACAGGGCTTCTGTTGCCAACCCAACCCTTAGCCAGGTGATGACACAAAAGTTAAAAGACAAGTTTATTTCCCAAACCAACCTTGCTCCGGTGAAAGCGGAAGGCGATTTGCGCTTTGAAGGCTATATTTCAGACTATACCACACAACCCATTGCCATACAAAGCAACGACCAAGCTGCTCAAAATAGGCTTACCATTACAGTGTTTATTAAGTTCATGAACACCAAAGATGATAAACAAAATTTCGAAACTTCTTTTTCAAGATTTGCCGATTACTCCAGCAACCGCGATCTTTCTACCGTTGAAGCGGGATTAATAGAAAATATATCTTCGCAGATTATTGATGACATTTTTAACAAAGCTGTAGTAAACTGGTAGCATGACACGCTTTCGCTTTATTGAACTAATCAAACAACCTTCTTCTGTAGAGTATGAGGAAATGGATGAACTAAAAAGTATCATCGAACAATTTCCATATTTTCAGTCGGCAAGGCTGCTTTACACCAAAGCGCTTCATGAACATAAAAGCTACCAATTTAATGATGAGTTAAAACGAACTGCCGCCTACGCTGTTGACAGAAAGTTGCTTCACCACCTTATTCATCATACCCCGGTTGCGCAACCGAATGACATTGCCTACCAGCATCAGCCTGATGTAGCTGTTTCTGTTATTAGTGACATCCCTGCTGAAAACGATATTGTTTTTGAAGAAAAAATTTTTGAAGAAGAAGTAAGCGGTTTTGTGTTTGAAGAAGCTAATGAAGAAGTGAAGCATGAGTTGGATGCTATATTGTTGGAAGATGCAGATGAGCACATTGCCGAAGAAGAACAGGCCACAGTTACTTTTACCGAAAGCGCCATTACCCAAACTGAACTTGAAAAACCTGTTTTAAAAATTGATGTTGATGAAAGCGCGCCATTGTCTGCAGCAGAAATTTTATCGCAAAGGCTAAGGGAAATCGAAAATCCGGAGTTAATTGCTCCTCGAGAGGAAAAATTACCCGAAAACAATACAACGGTTTTTGTCGAGGTGACGCATGCCCCTCCCACTTTATCAGTGGTAAAAAAGGAGGAGGAACCAGAAACATTAAAAACAGAACCTCTTTTGCCCGAAACCCACTCAAGTACAGAAGCAAAGGAAATAAAGGACAACCCTCCACACCTTGAGCCAATCCCAGATATTTTGGCTACTAGCGAGCCAAAAGAACCTGCTTTAACCGAAGCAAACATTCGTTCAATACCTATAACAGAAAAAAAAGTTGAACCTTCAGCAGAACCAAAGCCTCACGTTTCGCACCTAAATAATACAGTGGCAAGTACGGACTCCTTTTCATTTTCTGACTGGCTGCACCGATACCAGGTACAACCAAGCGTAGAAAAAAAAACACCTGATGTTTCACCAGAAAAATTAGAAAATACTGTAAGTCAAAACATTGAGCCAGAAACCTTGGCTTACACGTTTATTGATCAGGATCTGGAAATTGACGATCCACAACCGGGAAGGCTGTCAGCTTCTGATCTTATCAACCAGTTTATAAAAAATGACCCTCGCATTGATGCTTCAAAAACACGTTTTTCGCCTCCCGGCAATATTGCGCGTCCGAGCAGCACAGATGCTTCAGATATAGTGTCAGAAACGTTGGCAAAAATTTACCTTGAGCAAGGCAACATCAGCCGTTCTATTCAAACTTATGAGAAATTGATGTTGAATTTTCCGGAAAAAAGTCGTTACTTTGCCGCCCTCATAAGAGAAATCAGAAAATCTCAACTTTAAGTTATTACATATGTACATCGCAATTACGATTCTAATTATTCTAATCAGCCTTTTACTGGGGCTTGCCGTACTAGTACAAAATTCAAAAGGTGGCGGACTAGCTGGTGGCTTTGCAGGCTCATCCCAGGTAATGGGTGTTCGCAAAACCACTGACTTTGTTGAAAAATTCACCTGGGGTATGGCAACTGCTTTAATAGTACTTTGCATTTTGGCAAATTTTATGTTGCCTACAGCAAGTTCTACCGAGGTAAAATCATCCTCTATACAAGAGCAAATTGACAATGCCGCATTGCCAACTGCACCTGCAGCACCACTTCCATCAGCAGGGCAACAACAGCCTGCACAGCAACAACCGGCTCAACAACCGGAACCTGCGCCTGCCAACTAAAAAAACTGACAAATATTAGCTTGACCGGTGTCATATTTTCAAAAGTATGACACCGGTTTTTTAATGATTAACATCCAAATGCGAAAATTTGGCAGTAGTTGACCCGATGGCACAGTTACTGATTGCCTGTTAAGGAAATCAAAAATTATAATCAATTAATATTCTAACAAAATCAAATTAAATAGCACAATGGGTAAAATTAATTTAACTCCACTGGCAGACCGCGTTATAGTTGAAGTGGCTGCAGCAGAAGAAAAAACAGCAAGCGGAATTATTATTCCTGACACCGCTAAGGAAAAGCCTCAAAAAGGAAAAGTAGTTGCCGTAGGTACGGGCAAAAAAGATGAGCCGATGACCGTTAAGGTAGGTGACAATATTTTGTATGGCAAATATGCCGGCACAGAAATTACTGTTGAAGGCAAAGAATATTTGATCATGCGTGAGTCAGATATTTTCGCAATAGTTTAATTGCGGAATTTGTGAGTTGGTGAACTACTGATTTACCAAAACACCTAAATGAAATAATTAATATTAGAAATCAAAAAATCTCAAAATCAAAAATTATAAATAAAATGGCAAAGGATATAACATTTAACCTTGAAGCGCGTGACGCTCTTAAAAGAGGTGTTGATGCATTGGCTAATGCAGTGAAAGTTACATTGGGACCAAAAGGTCGTAATGTAATTATTGACAAAAAATTTGGTTCACCACAAATTACTAAAGATGGTGTTACTGTTGCAAAAGAAATTGAACTGAAAGACGCCATTGAAAACATGGGCGCGCAAATGTTGAAAGAAGTGGCTTCTAAAACTGCTGACATTGCAGGTGACGGAACAACTACTGCTACAGTACTTGCACAAGCCATTGTTACTGCAGGTTTAAAGAACGTTGCAGCTGGTGCAAACCCAATGGACTTAAAACGCGGTATTGACAAAGCAGTTGAAGCTGTTGTTGCACATTTGAAAAAAATGAGCAAAGAAGTTGGTGATGACAACAAAAAAATTGAACAAGTAGCTACTATTTCTGCTAACAGCGATTCTGAAATTGGAAAGCTGATTGCACAAGCAATGGCCAAAGTGAAAAAAGAAGGCGTTATTACTGTTGAAGAAGCCAAAGGTACTGACACTACAGTTGAAGTAGTTGAAGGAATGCAGTTTGACCGTGGTTACATTTCTCCATACTTTGTTACCAACGCTGACAAAATGCAAACAGTGTTAGAGAACCCATACATTTTATTGTATGACAAAAAGATTTCTAACATGAAAGAATTACTTCCCGTTCTTGAAAAAGTAGTTCAAACAGGAAAACCATTATTGATTATTGCTGAGGATATTGATGGTGAAGCATTAGCTACATTAGTAGTTAACAAGATCCGTGGCTCCCTAAAAATTGCTGCTGTAAAATCACCAGGTTTTGGTGATCGCAGAAAAGCAATGATGGAAGATATTTCTATCCTTACTGCCGGAACTTTAATTGCTGAAGAGCAAGGCTTTAAATTAGAAAACGCTGACCTTACCTTTTTAGGTACTTGCGAAAAAATTACCATTGACAAAGACAATACTACTATTGTTGGCGGTGCAGGTAAAAAAGCTGATATAACAGCACGTGTTAACCAGATTAAAGCTCAAATCGAAAGCACTACCAGTGATTACGATAAAGAAAAATTACAAGAGCGCTTGGCTAAGTTAGCTGGTGGTGTTGCCGTGTTATACATTGGTGCCGCTACAGAAACCGAAATGAAAGAAAAGAAAGACCGTGTTGACGATGCATTACATGCAACCCGTGCGGCTGTTGAAGAAGGTATTGTTGCTGGTGGTGGTGTTGCTTACATTCGCTCAATTGCATCTTTAGAAAAATTAAAAGGTGCAAATGAAGATGAGACAACAGGTGTGGCTATCATTAAACGCGCTTTGGAAGAACCATTACGCCAGATTGTTGCTAACGCTGGTGGCGAAGGATCTATCGTTATTCAAAAAGTAAAAGAAGGCAAAGATGATTTTGGTTACAATGCACGCACAGAAGTTTATGAAAATATGCTTGCTGCAGGTGTTATTGACCCAACTAAGGTT
>JAYTNW010000405.1:0-4139 GCA_043748115.1 Bacteroidota bacterium
GAGAATGGGGAATTTAACACGGAGACACAGAGAGAAAGGCGGTGAGACATAGCGACGAAGTGAAGGATTGACGCGCAACATATTCTCTGCGTCACTCACTCTCTTTGTCTTGTATCTCTGTGTCCCCGTGTCTCTGTGACTGACTCCGTGTTAAATTCTTTTCCACAGCCTAACGCGGCGGCAAATTCGTTGTATTGACGCATTTCGGGGGCTTTGCCGGCCAGCACGATGTGTTCTTTGGGGACGCCGTGTGAGAGCAGTTCCTTGGCTATGCCGGTTTTTCCGTGCCGTCGTAGTGAATCCACAGTTTGCCGTTGATGAAATCTTTATGCGCCAGGCAACTATAGCTTTAATTTCTACCTCTTTATTCATTTATACATGGGAATCCGCGCTAGCCCTTCACACTTGTTAAACAACGCATTTTTGCCAGTTCCATCGAAACACCCTGCGTTTAATGTAATTACTTTTTGTATTAGTGCCTCTTTTTGATTTTGGTAATATTGTCCAATATGTTTGGGATTTTTCTCAAGTATTATCCCAATTACCCTTTCAGCCGTTAACCCTCCTTTCTTTCTCTCCATTGTTAGAAGTTGGTTCGTATATTTAATATCAGTGAGCCCCAACTCACTATTTGGTTGCGGATTTAGCTCCGATTGATTGCTTACAGGAGTTTCTGAAGCTATTACATTTTGCCCTGGTGTTGGTTGTAATGTTGTAGGAGGCTGACTTTTGTTATTTATTTCCTTGCTATTAAGCCAACTTTGCCAAGAGAAATTAGATGCTATTAGAATACCGATAAAGAAAGCGACAATTATAACTAAAGGTGTCCAGTAATTACTCCTACCTAAAGTTGAGGCTGAGTTTGCTAGACGTTCTTGAAGTTCTAGGGTTGATTGATAGTGTATTTCTACTCTTTCCGCCACTTGTTTTAATGATTCTTGTAACTCTTTAACCTCCTGTATATGTCTTGTAATAATCTCATTTACCTCAATGTGGTTAGACTGTCCATAGGCTTCCTGAGATTTATTATTCTTAAAAAAAGGGAGGGGTATATTTGTAATCCATGTAGGCACAAACTTCCTTATTATCTTTGTCGCTAACGAAGTGTCCTCTGACGAGTGGGGTAGTACAGAATCATTACTTGGTGAAGAATCTGTTTGGGGCTTGAGGTTGTTTTCTACTTCATTAGAAATAATTCCATTATGTTGTAAAGTAAGTAAAGCAATGCTACCAGATGCCTTAAACAGTTGTTCCTTGGCAAGGTATAATCTTGAATAACCACTCGCTATGGCACATTTTACAAAATGTTCTCGAATTTCAGGGTCTATAGGCTTATCTATGTACAATGCTTCTTCCCTTTTTATCTTTGGCAAAGAGGAACTTGTCATTGTCTCGAAAGTGGTTCTTACAAAAAGGGCAATATTAAAACTTGCATCGTATAGAGGCGCACTAAAAAATCGTCCTTTTAAAAGATCTAAATTTTGAAGAATTTCTTTAGGTTGTACTTTGCAATCTTTAATAACGAAAGCAACTGCATCATAAGCGTTACGATTCACAGTATCCCTACGGAATTTGTACTCAATAAAAAATCGATAACTGTTAGAATTGTTAATATCAATTCTTGAATAGCTTAGGCAACCATCTATACTACTAATGTTCATTGACTCTAAATGTAACTTAACTGCATCAACTAAATGGCTAGTAAGTTGCTCATCTGTAACGCAGCCCAGCTTTTTATGCAGCTTAAACCCATCAACTATACCGAAGTGCAGTCCACCTAGATGGTTAAAATATTTATCTGATTCCATGATTACTTAAATACCAATGGGAACGACTTGATACTCTCAAAGACAAATTTCAAGAAATCCAATGTGTTTGTTTCATTTGTGTCAAACATTGGTTTATTTTCTGACACCTGATGCAACCACTTTAAAATGTCGTGGCAATACGAAAAATCAATGGTGTCTACAATTTGTGGATCTGCCTGATTTATTGTGCCAATACTAAAAGGGAAAAATCGCAAGTTCTCCACATAGTGCTCTAAATTTATACAGGTTTGATGTGCCTTTGTCTTAAGAAATGCTTCAACCTGACTATGATTTTCGGGTTTGTTATCCCATTTAGTGACAATTACCGCTGCCGCAAGAAAGCTAAAGTTATACGTTTGCGCATAATTCAAAAATGTATTTATAAAGAAGTCCTGCTCATCTACACGTTCACAGTCAAGAACACAGAGTAAGATAATCGGCAATTGTGATCCTTCCTTCTGTAAGTATTTCTTTGGTATTTCATCTAACTCCCCTGGGTTGGTCTTCCCTGATACCTCTTCAGTAAAGTCTACTGTCCTGAAATTCTCTCCAGCAATATCAAGAAACGTAAAGATACTTTCTGAAGAATCTAATTCACTCAACCAGTCAATTTCATAGACTGTATTTATAGTTGTAACCTCGGGTAATTTACGGTCTTTGCGCAGAGCTTTTGCACAGGTGCTTATGTATTTAGCTCCTTCTCTATTTCCATTAGGGTTTAACCGAACACGATGGTGCTTAAAAAGATATTCATACAGCCCTAGTATCAGTGTGCTTTTACCAGCCCCTGTATAACCAAATGTAAATACTATCGTTGTATCGCTATTCAAAAGATGCTGAAGCCTGGTGTCTGAAATCATATTTATTTTTTCTCAGCTTTACCTCTAGTTGGAAATTTGAGACCTTGTTTCTTTCCTCCGATAGCCGGAATAAAAATGAGAACGGGCAGAAGGAAGTCTAGCAAACCACTAATAATGAAAGGTATGACTGCCTCCTTTGGGTGAGCAATTGCGGAAGCAAATGAGTGCGGGATTGTCCCTATTGCTTCATCTACATAAGTCATTTCTTTACAAGAAAAGGTAGAGTTTTTATCTTTCTTTATTACATTCCTGGCTTGTTGACAAAGAGAATTATAGGAATTAATTGAAGGCACAATAGCCTTTTGATCATCAGCGTAGCTGTCATCTGTCGCTCGTGCAGCAGCAATATCTTTAGTAATAACATTTACTGTCGTTTTTTCAATACTAGGGTCTAGTTGTCTTAGCAACTCCTCAGAGCTTTTGTTTTTTATTTCCATTAAGTTAGTTATCTGCCTAATTACATTTTCACTTTGCTCTTTAACAGTACCCCCAGGTTTTGTGATTTCAACGCCAAATAAATCCTTAAATTCGCTCGCCAGTTTTTTAGCTTCGTCCCCAAAACCTCTTCTCTTAGGATCTTCAATTTGGTTTTTTATTTGACTCTGTAGGCTTTCAACCTTTTCTATGAATTGTTGATTTGACCCTGAAAAATCATTTTTCAACAAAGCAATATTTTGCTCTAGCTGGCTAAAATACTCACTAGCTAGCCTTCTTTTTATGCCACTAGAATAAAAAGCATTGAAATTACCAATAAAGCTTAGAGATGCAACCACCAGGTAACTTACCAACATCTTCCTGGCCCCCTGTTTATCTCCAACGTTTACTTTATTTTTCAGCTCTATAAAAGTGTACGCTAAGGCTATGGCAATTATAATCGGCAAAGCCCAACCACGAAGACTTCCTTCTGTAAAGAGGCGGTATCCTTGAGCGGTCTGGTAAGCCGTATAAGGGATTACAACTGCTCCAAGCAAAAATAATAAAATGTCTTTTTCTTTGTACGTTGACTCGCCCATAAGTTTAACCTGTCATTCTATTTACTAGTCCCTAATTACGTTATGACGACTTTCAAATACTTGGTCTCGTAAGTCCCAGGCTGCTGATTTGTTTGTATTAGGGACTAGTCGCGCCAAGGACGGATTTCAGGTAACGCTTGATGTCGAGGTCGGTTTTGACCAGGCCGGTGGTGTCGTGGTAGAGCGTTTGGTTGCGGGCCAGGCGCGCGTGGGGGAGTTGGTTGGCAGAGTTGATGACCGCCGTGTTTTTGGCGCGCAGGTTGGCGAGGTGGTTTTGCGGCGAGGCGGTTTGCGGTTCCGTTTGGTTGGGCGCGTAGCCGGGTTGCGCGAAGTTTGCGACGCGGTTGCCAAAGCCCATCGGCGTGGCCGCAATCGTTTTCACGGGCGTGGCGGCGCGGCTGGCTGCGGGCAATCCCGCGCGGGCCGGTTTGTCGGGGGAATCCGGTTGGGTGATGAAA
>JAYTNW010000406.1:0-2682 GCA_043748115.1 Bacteroidota bacterium
TTTTTCGATACCTCTTAACAAAAGACCTACGTTATCACCAGCTTCACCTCTATCAAGAATCTTACGGAACATTTCCACACCTGTAACAGTTGATGTTAACTTTTTCTCCTGCATTCCGATGATCTCAACAGTGTCGTTAGAGTTGATTACACCTCTTTCGATACGACCAGTAGCAACAGTTCCACGACCTGTGATCGAGAAAACGTCTTCAACCGGCATAAGGAAAGGTAAATCAACCATACGAGGAGGAATTGGAATGAATGTATCAACCGCTTCCATCAATTCCATGATTTTTGAAACCCATTTTTCATCTAAGTTCAAACCACCTAAGGCAGAACCACGGATGATTGGAGTTGTATCACCAGGAAATTCGTAGAAAGATAATAATTCACGGATTTCCATTTCAACAAGGTCTAACAATTCCGGATCGTCAACCAAGTCAACTTTATTCATGAATACAACAATTTTAGGTACACCAACCTGACGAGCTAAAAGAATATGCTCACGGGTTTGTGGCATTGGTCCATCAGTAGCAGCAACCACTAAGATAGCACCGTCCATTTGGGCAGCACCGGTAACCATGTTTTTCACATAGTCAGCGTGGCCTGGACAGTCAACGTGAGCATAGTGACGGTTTGCCGTAGAATACTCAACGTGTGCTGTATTAATGGTAATACCTCTTTCTTTTTCTTCAGGAGCGTTGTCAATTGAGTCAAAGCTTCTTTTTTCAGAAAGTCCTTTTTCTGCCAATACAGTAGTAATAGCAGCGGTTAATGTTGTTTTACCGTGATCAACGTGTCCGATAGTTCCAACATTCACGTGTGGTTTGGAACGATCAAATTTCTCTTTAGCCATTTTAATTTGAGATAAATAGGTTACTAAATAATAATTTGTTTATGAGATATAATAGATAATAATACTTTCAATAAATACCGTGGTTATTGTTTTTACCCGAAGCACACTGTGTTTTGCTGACACCCTCTAATTCAACTCCTATTGGAGCCGTTGAGGAGAATCGAACTCTCGACCTCTTCCTTACCAAGGAAGTGCTCTACCACTGAGCTACAACGGCTTGCTTAGTTTGAGATCGAACCCTTAAAGTTTACAGTTCATAAACTTTTGACTTAAACTTTAAACTTCCGTGAGCGGAAGACGGGGCTCGAACCCGCCACCTATAGCTTGGAAGGCTATCGCTCTACCAAATGAGCTACTTCCGCTTATTAATTTTTTACTGTATCAATTTAAAGAACGCACTGTTTAATACAAATGGAATTTAAAAATTCCCGTTGTGGGGAGTGGAGGATTCGAACCTCCGAAGCAATTAAGCAACAGATTTACAGTCTGTCCCATTTGGCCACTCTGGTAACTCCCCTTACAAGTTTAACGCTTGATGTTAAAAATTTAAAGTTGCACCCTAAACCATAACACCAGAACAGAAAACCGTTGCTTTTTTAACGAGCCGATGGAGGGATTCGAACCCCCGACCCACTGATTACAAATCAGTAGCTCTGGCCAACTGAGCTACATCGGCTTAACTTTTTACTTTTTTTAATGAAGCCTATATTTCATAAAAAAATGCCAAACCATAGGTTTGCAATAATTCATGATAACAAGCCTCACTTGTCTTCTACCAATAACCACGATGTCAAAGAACACACAATACCCTTCAAAAAAGGGAATGCAAAAATAGAAATTCGTTTTGGATTAACAAATGGTTGTAGAAAATATTTTTACAAAGTAGCTCAAGGCTAGTTTTTACCTCTATTTAAGGCCAAAAATTAGGTCGTTAATTACTGATTTGATCAACGAGAATAGCCTTTTACATGAAAAGAAAGCGAATATTTTATCCCAACGGAATCAGCAAAGGTTATGTTATTACTAAAAAAAACTGGAATGGATGACGCCAAATCAGCAAAGTAAGTTTTTAGGTTTTTAGGGCGTGTGGTTAAGATAGAAGCAAGTGTATTACTCGAAAATGACTGCATGGTTGCAATGGTGTCTAATGAATTGTCTCCCTTAAACCCGAGTATAACGTCCCCAAAGGCCTGGCCTGCCAAAGATTGTGCGCTCGCCAACTGGATTGTAGCGGTTTTTAGGTAAACGGAGTCCACATCGGAAGGACTAATCCCATTTTGTTCACATGCCGAACGGAAAAAATTATTACTGATTAATAAGGTATCTGAATAATACCCTTGCCCGCCAACCGTTGTATCTACTAAATTATCCAGAAACAATTGGTCTGTGTTGATTGTCAAAAGGTCAAACTCCACAAGTTTTTCTTCCTTTTTACAAGCTGTTTGGACTAAAAACACTGTGAAGCATAAAATGAATACAACCAGATTCTTATTTTTTCTCAAGATCATGATTAGACTGAATAACTTTTGCCATAAGACTCTCTTTATAAGAAATTAGTTGCCTGTAAAGTTTTTGATCTGACGATGCCAGTATTTGCACCGCTAAAATACCGGCATTTTGTGCAGCATTAAGAGCCACTGTAGCCACAGGCACTCCGTTGGGCATTTGCAAAATGGAAAGTATAGAATCCCACCCATCAATGCTATTAGAGGATTTAACCGGAACTCCTATAACGGGTAATGAGGTTAGCGATGCCACCATTCCTGGTAAATGGGCTGCACCTCCTGCACCGGCAACAATCACCTTTAATCCATTGCCATAGGCAGA
>JAYTNW010000407.1:0-2096 GCA_043748115.1 Bacteroidota bacterium
CTCATACTTTCTGTACCACCAGCAATAATACAACTTGCCATGCCCATTCTTATTTTAGCTGTAGCCATTGCAATCGTTTCTAATCCGCTGGCGCAATAACGGTTAACCGTCATTCCTGGCACCTTTACAGTGTCAAGGCCCATCAGCGAAATCATTCTACCCATGTTTAAGCCCTGCTCTGCCTCTGGAGTTGCATTGCCCACAATCACATCTTCTATGAGCTCTCTATCTAACGAGGGTACACTTTTAACCAAATGTTTAACCACGGTAGCAGCCAGATCATCAGGTCTAACATTTTTAAATTTACCACGTGGGGCTTTGCCAACTGCGGTGCGATATCCGGCTATAATGTATGCGTTCATAATTTAAATTACCTGCTAAATTTAGTTTCAGAAAAGTTTAACGTTTTGTACCTTAATAAAGTTTGAAATAAAGGAAACGAAGAGCGTTTCACGCAGGCCACTGCAAATAGATTTAGGTATAAAAAAAGAGAAGTTTATTTTTTCTTGTCATCTTTTGCCGGTGGGGGAGGTGTGGCACCACCTTTGGCAGGAGGCGTTCCTTTTTTAGCACCTTTCTTAGCATCTAATGCCGCTTTTTTGGCTTTGTCCTCAGCAGCTTTTGCCTCAGCCATCGCTTTTACATCGCCACCCATTTTATATTCTATCTGACTGGTAAGTTTACCCTTCCTGTCATAAGTTTTCCAAACTCCGTTCTTAAGATTGTTCTTGTAAGGCCCTTCGTTTTTTACTTCTCCATCGCTATAGTAGGTGGTCCACTTTCCCGATTTTTTTCCGTTTAAATATTCACCTTCAACCTTGCTTTGCCCACTGTAATAATAGCGTTTAAACTCCCCTTCTTTTATACCGTTAGAATATTCTATTTCCTCCATGATTTTTCCATAAGGATAATATTTTTTAGAAATGCCATTACGCACATCGTCTAAGTATTCAACTTCTTGGGTTAGCTCACCTGCTTCATTGTAGTATTTCCAAACTCCTTGGCGCTGTCCCAGTTCATCGGTTTTGTTTCTATGTTTTTCACGACCGGGTGCATAACGTGGTTTTTCTTCGCGTTGCGAAAAAGTAACTGTAGGTAGCAGCAATGCAACAAGTAAGAACCGTATTAGTAATTTCATGATCGGTGGTTGTTAACTGACGCGCTAAAGTAAAATTTTTATGCTTGGTAATGTTACCCTACGAGCCATTTTATCTACAGCTAAGATGGGTAAAAAATCGTTAACAAGTTGTACAATTTCAGAGGTAAACTTGCAATTTTACACAGTTGGGTTGTTGAAAACCTTACAGCCAGCCTTTTTTTATTGCCTGCGTGCAGACGTTTTTTGTGTTACAGAAACTACAATTGGTGATTGCGGCTTGCAGCACCTTGTGATAGCAGGTGGTTAGCTGTTAACCGATATGACAACTGATTTTACCGGTTTTGTAGTTTTTTTTAGGTTTGTATTTAAATTGGTGATAGCGGATTTTATTTGCTGAATTAGCCCTTACCAAACCGAGTAACTGGTGGCTTAAAACGAAGGCAGTCACTAAATAAAGATGAAGTAAAACAAACATTAAAAATAAACAAGAGTATGGCGAAGCAGGTATTTATCAACTTGGCAGTTAAAAATCTTCAATGGTCATTGAATTTTTACACGGCTTTAGGGTTTACAAACAATCCGCAATTTTCAGATGAAACAGCAAAGTGTATGGTGTGGAGTGATTCTATTTTTGTAATGATCATGACGCACGAAAAATTTGCATCATTCGCCACCAAGCCGATTGCCGACACTAAATCAAGTTTGGCTGGCCTGTTCTCATTGTCGTTAGATAGTATAGACGAAGTAAACAATACAATGGCCAAAGGACTTGAGGCGGGAGGAACAGAACCTAATGAAATGAGAGATTACGGTTTTATGCAACAACGCACAATTGAAGATTTTGACGGACATACCTGGGAAATTTTCTTTATGGACATCACTAAATTTCCAACCGAACAACCACAGTCATAAAACGACCTAACATACAAAATTGGTTTACCAACTGGTTGGCCTAATACTAAACAGGTATTGTTTAGGCCTATGTTATTTAGTGTCG
>JAYTNW010000408.1:0-3498 GCA_043748115.1 Bacteroidota bacterium
TTGTGTATGACCAGTTAGGGGCTTTATAAAACTTAGATGCCTGCACTTATTAAACACTGGCTTTTTTCCTCGTGTTGATTAGTTGCCTCACTGTTTCGAGAATTGCATTTTTATCGAAATGGCATTCTTTGTAAAGTTCCTTTTGTTCGCCATGTTCAATAAAAGAGTCTGGCATTCCTAACCGTACAATTTCTGCAGAATATCCATTGTCAATCATAAATTCTGCAACTGCGCTGCCCATGCCTCCTTGAAGGCAACCATCTTCAATGGTGACTACCTTCTTGAAATTTGAAAAAACTTCGTGAAGCATCAACTGATCGAGTGGCTTAACAAAACGCAAATCGTAATGTGCAGGATATATATTTTCCTTAGCCAATTCATCACATGCGGCCACTGCAAAATTTCCTGGATGACCGATTGTTAAAATAGCAACATGCTCTCCACCACGAAGCTTGCGCCCGGTGCCAACTGGAATGGCTTTAAAAGGAGTTTTCCAATCTATCATAACTCCATTACCACGAGGATAGCGGATGGTAAACGGGCCCATATTGTCATGCTGTGCTGTAAACATCAGGTTACGCAGTTCTTCTTCATTCATGGGGGCACTTACTATCATGTTGGGTATGCAACGCATGTATGCCATGTCAAATG
Organism: Bacteroidota bacterium; assembly: GCA_043748115.1. GTDB lineage: Bacteria > Bacteroidota > Bacteroidia > AKYH767-A > OLB10 > OLB10. The sequence continues at coordinate 652 of JAYTNW010000408.1, forward strand.
CTCCATGGTGGGTGGAACCATCAGCACCGGCAAGGCCGCCACGATCTAGGCAAAAAACTACATTTAATTTTTGTAACGCCACATCATGCACCACCTGATCATAAGCTCGCTGCATAAAAGAGGAGTAGATGTTGCAAAAAGGAATCATGCCTTGGGTGGCCATCCCTGCACTGAAGGTTACAGCATGTTGCTCGGCAATTCCTACATCAAAAGCGCGATCAGGCATGGCTTTCATCATAATATTTAACGAGCATCCTGATGGCATAGCGGGAGTAACGCCCACTACTTTTTTATTTTTCTCAGCCAACTCCACCATCGTGTTTCCAAAAACATCCTGGTACTTGGGAGGCTGTGGCGAAGTAACTACTGGTTTAAAAATCTCACCGGTTATTTTATCGAACAAACCTGGCGCATGCCATTTGGTTTGATCTTTTTCTGCCAAAGCAAAGCCTTTTCCTTTCACGGTAAGACAGTGCAAAATTTTAGGCCCAGGTATATTTTTTAGATCCTCCAACACCTTTACCATGTGGTTTACATCGTGCCCGTCAATAGGGCCGAAATAGCGGAAACGCAATGACTCAAACAAGTTGCTTTGCTTTAGCAAAGCTGATTTTACTGCTCCCTCAATTTTTTGAGCTATAGCTTGGGCACCAGGGCCAAATTTGCTGATGCCCTTCCACAATTCGTCTTTTACCTTGTTGTAAGTACGCGATGTGGTAATGTCAGTTAAATATTCTTTGAGTGCTCCCACGTTAGGGTCGATGCTCATGCAATTGTCGTTGAGAATTACGAGCAGGTTGCTGTTTTCTACACCGCCATGATTGAGTGCTTCAAAGGCCATACCGGCCGTCATGGCACCATCGCCAATGACTGCAATGTGCTGGCGGTTTTTATCTTTATTAAGCCTGCTGGCAACACTCATACCCAAAGCTGCTGAAATGGAAGTGCTGCTGTGGCCAACTCCAAAAGTATCGTACTCGCTTTCGGTGCGTTTTGGGAAACCGCTGATGCCTTGGTAAATGCGGTTGGTGTGAAAAATGTTTCTGCGGCCGGTTAAAATTTTATGCCCATAAGCCTGATGACCAACATCCCACACTAGCTGATCAATAGGTGTGTTGAATACGTAATGCAATGCAACCGTCATTTCAACCACGCCTAAACTGGCGCCAAAGTGGCCACCGTTTACAGATACGATGTCGATAATAAATTGCCTGAGTTCGTGGCTTACCTGCTCTAATTGCTCCGGTTTAAGCTTACGAAGATCGTGTGGGGTAGTTATGGTGCTGAGTAGCTCGCCTGCCTTTATTTCCATATAAAAATTTGCGGTTGTCAAAGGTACTGAAAAGTAACGGAAAATGGGATGGGTTAGTTTTGTAGGGTAGTGGTTTTTTGTTAAATTTGGTTAAGGAATTTGATTTTAAAATTTATTAAGAAAGGGTTTGAACTGGCAACGATTGACTTGAAGTGCTTGAGAAAATGTTTTAAGAAGGTGCTATGGATTGGTGTTAGAAAAATATTGGAAGCTATCAATTGCTGATAAACCCTAACGAAAATAATAAGGAAAATGATGAAGTGTGTATTTTTTGAGGGGAATGAGGTATGAATTTTTACCGATTTCGTAATGGCTGATTGTAATAGTTTATGGCAGTGTTTTAATGAAATAGGGGTTGGCAGGAAAGGAATATTGGAAAAAAGGGGCAGGATTTTTTATTGATAATGAGGAGGTTATGTTTTAGGCACCTGACCCCATACCACTAAAAAGGGGAGTTGAAATGAAAATTGAATAGAAGGTTTTTTGCACTTAGACTTGAACCCTATTGTTAAAGAGCTAGGAATTGAAACCGAAAGCGGATACTAAATTTATTGTGGCTTACTCTAACTACTTTGTAAAAGAAAGGGGAGTTGAAATGGAGAATGTAAAAGAGATTTTTTGTGCCATGCACTAGCCATACTGTACAAAAGAGCGGGAGTTTAAACGAAGATGATGTAGGAGGTTTTTTAACCACTACCCTAGCCCCTGTGTTAAGAGAAAAGAATTGAAATGGAAATTGCTGTGGAAGTTTTTTAAATAGAAGGTGGTATTGATTGCCGAAAATGGCTGGCAATTAAAAAGATAATTAACGCTTTATACTATATGGTTTAGGGATTTTTAAATTGATGAGCAGGAAGTTGAGGTGATTTTGCAGAACCCGCTAAAGAACGCCTTATATAGTGATTGCTGTTTTGCAATGATACATTATTATTTTTTTGAAATTAATTTATTTGTAGTGTAACCTTACTTTTTTTGTGCGTTAAAATTTGATGTAAGGCTTCAGTTGATAGTTTGCAACGAAGCCACAAAGTTAAGTTTTAAAAATACAACATACTATTAATTAAAAAATAAAATTTAAGAAACTATGGTAGAAAACAACTACAACGTGAGCCAGGCCACACTTTACCTTGCTACACCCTTTATTACCGCAAGCCTTACTAAAGAACTTGCTACCTTTACTACTTTTCAGCCGAGGTTTATACCTGCATTTGTTGACGCTATAAAAAGCCAACTGAATGCATGCCAAGCGATGCCTGATGAAGAGCAGCGGAATGAAACGGTGGTGTATCAAAATAGCACCTGCTAGTTTAAGTACTTGAAAAACAAGGTATAGTTGGACTTTAAAAAGTAAAAACAAGACCAAAGGAGATGGGTGTTTATCCATTTTGTTTTGTTTGAGGGGAATAAAACCAATGTAAGGAATTGATAAGTTTGTTGGTGTATTAAAATAGCACCTGAAAAAATGACGAACTGCAAAACATGTGAGGCACGTTGCATAAAAAAGGGTTTTGACAAAAACGGAAAGCAGCGCTTTT
>JAYTNW010000409.1:0-3573 GCA_043748115.1 Bacteroidota bacterium
CGTCAGCTGCGGTCCATGAAATAACTTCTTGTTTGCTCAGTTTAATATTTGCTAACTCTAAGTTGTAGTTCGTGAGCTTTTTTTCTACTCCCACTGTTAAGTTTCCAGTATATATTTCAGATGGATTTTGAGGGGAGGTAGCTGTAAAAACCATACTGCCAGATTTACGTTGAAGATCCATACCGCGGATGATAACACCTTTGTTATAAATCAATGAGGCTTTAGCCGTATTAACTTCTATTTTTCGTAAGGACGAAAAACATCCTTCAACAGACAAAACAAGAACTGAATTGTCATTAATCCATTTAACATCAACGGCCGAACTTTCATAATCAGGTGTGATATTTTTTTGTTCGCCTCCGTTCATGGTTACCACAAAAACACTTTGCGCCAATGGGTCATTAATATCAACAGCACCACAAAATGCTACCATGCTTCCGTCAGGCGATACAGAAAGGTTACCTAGCTTACCCGCTGTAGTGCATAATTTTTGTGGGTAAGTAACGGTGATGTCTGTGAGATAGATGCTTTCATACATCATGGTCCAATCAACACTTGTTTTTTCAGCAGCTTTAAACACAATTCTTCTGCTATCGGATGACCAAACAAAATCGGTAACATGCAAATTGTTGTCAAATATTTTTATGGGTTTTGAAGCAAGGTTAAGTGGGGCATAATACAGCCTGTCAAATTTTAAATTTTCATCCATCACTTCCCAATCCTTTCTTAGTTTGTCATCAGCTTTTTCTTTATCGCTTTTTGTATCAGTGATTATAAATGCCACATTAATGCCATCGGGAGATATTGCATATTTTTTAATATTATTTGTTGTTGAAGTAATTTCCCTCACCTCTCTTGTGGCAAGTTCGATACAGAGCAACTGCATGTTTTTGGACGCAGAGTCTTTGGATAAATAATAAATGCGTTTGCTATCATTACTCCATGTAATGCTGTTAGGGTTTGCGTGCATGTCAAGTATAAGATCATCATCGCCTCCCACTTTTGGTATGATCATCATTGAAGATTTTTGCATGCCTGTTAAATCGTCTCCGGGAACCTTTATCACAAAGGCAATGGTGTTACCATCAGGAGATAAAACTGCTTCGGTAACGTTTTTTATATCGGCTATCATTTCCGGGGTGATAGATTGCGCTGAAACGGTTAAGGATAGTGCAAATGCCGCAATAAAGAATAGAATAATTTTTTTCATTGTAAGAAGTTTGGTATCGTCCAAAAATACGTTTTACTTTTAAAAATAAAGGCAAAAAAATGTTAAAGTCAGGACTTGAAATAATAATCTCTACCCAGTTTGAGAATGAGTGCCACCACAATTACAAGAAAGAAAATTCGGATAAAGGCACTTCCTTTTTTTAGTGCCAGATGAGTGCCTACATAACTGCCTGCAATGTTGGCAATGCCTATAGGAATGGCGATTCCTAAAATTATTTTTCCGCGAAAGGCGAAAAGCAGCAATGCGCCAAGGTTAGTCGCACAATTAATGATCTTGGCATGAGCCGTAGCATTTAAAAAATCAAAACCGAAGATTAGAATCAATCCAAAAATTAGAAAACTGCCAGTGCCGGGGCCAATCATACCATCATAAAGACCGATGGCAAAACCCATTATAACTGCATACACTATTTGTTTTTTTTCTGAATACGATTTTGCCACCACATTCTTGCCAAGGTTTTTGTTAAGTAAAGTGTAAATCAAAACCATGCAAAGTGCCGCAATTAGAAAAGGCATCATTTGTTCTTTATGCAGGTAACTTACCAGCCATGCGCCCACGGCTGCCGAGGTTCCTGCCGCAAAAACCAAGGGCGTGAGTTTTTTCCAATCCATCTTTATTTTTTTTGAATACCTAACAGCAGCAGTTACGGTGCCCATAAAACCGGCCGTCTTGTTTGTGGCCAGTGTTTGCGCCAGCGTAAGTTCAGGAAAAAAAATAAACATGGCCGGCAACTGTATCAGCCCACCTCCACCCACAAGGGCATCAACAAGCCCTGCGCAGAAGGCAAAACAACAGACGATGATAATAAATAGCATTGGTCGAAGCTGTATAGGCGAAGTTGAAGAGCGGATAGCTAGAGCAAATTATCAGCTTAGCTTACTTGCCAAATTTATAACCCTGAGGATTTATTATTGTTGATGGTTCCTATTACCTTCCCATTAAAACGCGTTCCGATGAAAGGGGTGTTTTTTGATTTCGAAAAAATATCTTTTTCTGAAAATTGCCATTCTGTATCTGTAGAAAAAATAGTAAAGTTGGCGGTTTCACCAGCTTGTAGTGAAGCGGCCGGCAGGTTAAGTACTCTCCTCGGTCCGTTTACAAATTTGTCAATGATGGTCGTAATTTCTAATGTGGGTTGTAGTGCAGTATGGGCCGCTGCAAATGCTGTTTCAAGACCAATAATACCGTGTGCTGCGTAATCGTATTCAACATCTTTTTGTTCTGATTGATGTGGCGAATGATCACTGCTTATCGCATCTATAATGCCTTCAGCTAATCCTTTTTTAAGAGCAGATATATCCGTCTTGCTTCTTAGTGTAGGTTTTACTTTTAAATTGGTGTTAAAACTTTGTAGTTTACTGTCATCAAGCATAAGCTGGTGCGCAAACACGTCAACCGTTACATTTATTCCTTTGGCTTTAGCTTGTCGTATAAGCTGAACACTTCCTGCTGTAGAAATGCCGCTTACATGAAGTTTTCCTTTTGCATACTCACAAATTTTAAGCGCATTGCTCAGGGCCAGCTCCTCTGCTAAGGCAGGTGAGCCTTTCATCCCAGTGGAGGCACTTGTTATACTTTCGTTAATGAGGTGACCATGACTAAGGGAGGGGTCGTCTGCAAAAATGATAATAGTGGAGTTAAAGTTTCCAACATATTGTAGGGCGCGCAAAAGCAACCCATTATCTTTTACAGGTTTTTTATCATCAGTAAAAGCCATAGCTCCTGCCTGATGCATGTCATACAGTTCTGCCAGCTCTTTTCCATCGCGGTTATTGGTAAGGCATCCACTCACAAAAACATCAACTAAACTGCTTTTGGTTTTACTCTGAATAAATTCTACATCAGATTTTGATTGAATAGGGTGGAGGGTAGATGGCATTAGCAATACACCAGTAAATCCACCAGCAGTTGCAGCCTTAAGCCCTGTGGCCAAGTCTTCTTTGTATTCCTCTCCCGGCTCACGAAAATTAGATTTAAGGTCAATCCATCCGGGTGACACAAAATACTTTTTGGCATCCAACATTTTTATGCCCGAAGGGATATCGTCAGCGGAAATTGTTGATGCAATTTGTTTGATCTTACCGTTAAGGATAAGTATATCGCGGGTTTTTCCATCATGTATTCCATTAGGGTTAATGATGGTAGCCGATTTGATGAATAGATCCATTTTTTAATTTTTATAGCGGGCTATTGCTCATGGTTTTTATTTTGCACAGGTGAACGAAGATATTATTTTATACCTAAACCTACAGGCGCAGTTTTGTAAGAAATTACTCTGAACTTATTTGAGAAATCTCAACAACAATATTCCTATTGCCATAAACAGTAAAACCAATAGGATG
>JAYTNW010000410.1:0-13367 GCA_043748115.1 Bacteroidota bacterium
ATGATAATATATTTTTTACCTTAACAGCAAACCACGCCAAATACACAAAGCATATAACGGTTATCCAATAACTGGTGTGTATGTCCACCATGTCAGCAATTAATCCTTGCACTGGTGGTATGATTGCTCCTCCTAAAATCATCATGATTAAAAAAGCAGAACCTTGCCCGGTATATTTTCCAAGTCCAGTGATGCTTAATGCGAAAATACATGGCCATCCTATGCTGCAACACAATCCTCCGCTGATAAAAGCAAACATTGAAACCTGTCCTGATGTCATTAACCCAATAAGCATCGCAATTGCGCCTAATGCAGAAAAAATAAGCAACATTTTAGCAGGTTTTTCCTGTGATAAAAAGAAACCTACAATTAATACTGCAACGCAAATGATATACACGTACAAATTTTGAATTTCATTTCCGCGTAAATGATTAACAAAAAGAATTAGGCCAAAAGCAATGAGCGGCATCACCACTGTTAACAGTTTTTTAGTAGAAGAAGAAAGGTTAAATGCACTGATGGCACCGGTCCAGCGACCAATCATCAGGCTACCCCAATACAAAGAGATAAAGGGTGATATCTGTGATTCTTGGTAACCTCCAAACTCAGGCAATTTGAGCAATGCCCCCATGTTGCTTTGTATGGTTACTTCTACTCCCACATACACAAAAATGGCCAGCATTCCCCATCGCAATTGCGGAAATTTTAAAGCGCCCAATCCGGGTTCAAAGGCTTCATCACTATTAATGCGTGGTAATTTTGACACTGCCAATAAAACAGCGGCCATTAAAAAAACAGCAATGAGTATGTAATAAACAGTATCAATAGATTGTACTGATGCATTGGCGGCAGCTTCAGGGCTTAAATTCCCAAACAAAAAAAAGCTAACCAAAATGGGGCCTAACAACGTGCCGAAAGAGTTAACGCCCCCAGCTAAATTTAAACGATGCGACCCGGTTTCAGCAGTGCCCAGTCCGGTAACAAATGGTTGTGCTGCGGTTTGCTGTAACGAAAAGCCCAATGCAATAACAAAAAATGCGGTGAGAATAAATGCGAATGAACCGGTACCTACGGCAGGGATCATTAACACAGCACCCGCCACAGAAATAAGCAGTCCATAAATCACTCCGTTTTTATATCCAATTTTATTTAAAATATCAACCCTAGTAGTTTGTGATGCCAGCCATAATAAAAGTGATCCTAAAAAATAGGCTGCGTAAAAGGCCGTATCAATAAGTTGTGATTGAAATTGCGTTAGGTTAAAATGTGCTTTGCAGAACGGAATAAAAATTCCATTGGATGCAGCCACAAATCCCCAAAAGAAAAAAACGGTGACCATGGTAGCCAAGGCACTGCCGTTGGATGATTGTTTTGTGTTGTTCATAGTACTAGTTTGCATTCAAAGTTGTTGTTTGAATGGGTACAATAAACCAATACTTAAAATAATTATTAACAGCGTACCGCTAAATCCGTTTGAAAAAAAAATTACTGCTTTTCATACTCGCCCGTGCCACCATCAGCAATTATAAAATAGTTAGACACTAAATACAACCGAATATTACTACAAAACTGTGGTATGGGGTTATAGGTAAACCAATCCTCAGGAGCAGCTGAAATTCCCCACACTTTATTCTCCATATCAGGATCAACATTTGTCAATTGCCAGATACCTGTGGTTTGCTGACCATTATCTATTTTGATATATGTTCCGTTTGATGCAAAAGTAAGTGTTACCACCCTGTCTGCTTGGCTTGCTGTTTGACAGGTTTCTCCGGCCAAGCCTCCATTGCTACGTTTCCAAAGCCAGGTTCCTGTTAAGTTGTTTCTGATCTGCAATGAGTCGAGCACAAGCATATCATTACACATCCAGTTACAATCATTGTCGGTGTTGTTTTCTTTTTTACATGACACTAATGATAGTGCGAATAATAAACCCAATAGTATTTTCATATTAGTTTCGAAATATAAATGAATACCATTAAGACTACAAACAACAATTTAAACGTTGCCTGTGATTTCCTTAAAAGTCTGAAAAAACAATTCCGTCTCTGATTTTTTCTTTGAAAATCTACATTCTTAGATCGTCATTCTAAAATCAATCTTCTTCCTTCTCCTCAATCTCTATTAAAGGCTCACTCTCGATTTGTTTACGGCTTACCCAATTATCTATTGATAATAGTATAGAGGGCAACAAAACAAGGTTGGTGATCATGGCCACCAACAAAGTGATAGAGATTAAAGTACCTAATGCAGCGGTGCCGCCAAAGCTGGATGCAGCAAAAATGCCGAAACCGAAAAACAAAATAACAGCAGTATAGATCATGCTAAAACCGGTGTCCATAATGGTGTTTGAAATGGCTTCACTAATGGTTCGACCATGATTTTTTAACTCCTGCCTGTATTTGGCTAAAAAATAAATGGTGCCATCGCTTGAAATGCCAAAGGCAATACTAAAAATTAGTATGGTGGATGGCTTAAAGCGAATATCGAAAAAGCCCATGATACCGGCTGTTATGATAAGTGGTATTAGACAAGGAAGCTTGCTGAGCAGAATAATTCGTACGGAGCGGAAAAGCGCCATACCAACAAGTGCGATCAGTAATATTTCTATGATAAGACTTTCGTAAAGGTTATGCAGCAGGTAGTCGTTGCCTTTTAGAAACATAAGACTGTGACCTGTTAACCGTACATTATATTCGTCTTTGCCAAAAATAGAATCTACCTTAGGTTGAATATCAGCAAGCAATGCCTTAATTTTACGAGAACCTACATCTGCCATCTGAAGGCTGATGCGTGTATATTGTTTGGTGCTGTCAATAAATGACTTTAGTTTATTCTCATTGCCTTTTACATTACCGGTGTAATCATTAAGCGCTTTTAATTCACTGATGCCTGGTAACACATAATATTTAGGATCTCCGCCACGATAGGCTTGGTAAAAAAACTTGAGCCCTTCAGTTACAGATATGGCTTTTGATAATTCGGGATAACTCTCCAATTGTTTTTGCAATGCTTTCATTTTATAAAGCACCCTTGCATTGTTGTCAAAAATTCCGTTAGGCTTTTTGGTGTCAACAAAAATTTCAAATGGCAAAACTCCTTTAAAGTTTTTTTCAAAAAAATGAAGGTCATCATACAAAGGATCCCGTTTGGGAAGGTCATCCACAACATATCCTGTAACATCAATTTTTGTCATGCCATAAGCTCCGGCAAGGGTGATTATGGTAATTACCAAATAAACAGCTACACGATGATGATGCACAATCCGATCAACAAACTCCAGGACTTTACGCATTCGTTTACCTTCAAGGTGATTCATTTGCCTTGTTGATGGTAACGGTAAAAAGCTAAGAATGATGGGGATGAAAATGAGGGTAATGATATAGGTGAGCATAACATTAAGTGCTGCAATGACACCAAATTCCGTTAAAAAAGAACTTTTAGTAAAAACCAATACTCCAAACCCAATTGCTGTGGTCACATTAGCTAAAAACAAAGATACGCCCACGGTGGTGATTACACGCGTTAGCGCTTTGTATTTGTTACCATGACGTGCGAACTCACTATGGTATTTATTAATGAGGAAAATACAATTGGGAATACCAATCACCATAATTAAGGGAGGTATTAACGCAGTAAGCACAGTTATTTTATACCCAAACAATACAATGGTTCCCACCGACCACAAAACCCCTACAGCAACCACTAGGATAGAAAATATAACTGAAGAAAACGTGCGGAAAAACACCCACAGGATTGCAGCAGTAATCAATACAGCAAGTGCAAGAAATAGCTTCATCTCATGTGAAACTTTTTCCATTACGGCAGTTCGTATGTAAGGCATTCCCGAGTAGTGAAGTTTTAACCCGTGTTTTTTGCCAAATACCTCTGCGCGTTCCTTAATATCTTTTACAATATCAATGCGATGTTTACTGTCTAAATCCTCCTTACGAAAAGTAATGGCCATTACGGTTGCATGGGTCTTCTTGTTAATCACCAATCCATCATAAAAAGGAAGATTGTATATAATCTCTTTTAAACTGTCGGCTTGGGCTTGCGTTTGTGGCAATTCATTTACCAGAGGCACAAAATCAAAACGCTGCAAACTGTCGTTGCGTTGTATGTTGTAAAGATCACCTAAGGACATCACATTCTGAATTCCGCTGATGGCTTTAACGTCCTTGCTTAACCTACTCCAGTCGTTGAATTTTTCTTTTTCAAAAAGTAAGCTATCGCTAAAACCAATAACCATGACGCTGCCGTCCTCTCCAAAAATTTTCTTAAAGGTTTCGTACTCTCCGTAGGCAGGGTCGGTGGTGGGCAGCACACGCACAAACTCATACGATAATTTTATCTGGCTTGCCTCATACACCATAAACATGCTCATGCAACCTAAAGCAATGATAAATGCTAACCGATTCCTTAATATTTTATTGGCTAAAAGTTTCCACATAAATTTAACGCTATCCTTTGTATAAAATGGTTAGCCAAAGGACGTTGATATTGATTGATATTACAAAAGTAAACAATGGCTTAACACAGGTTGTAAATAAAGAATGTAACCAGCCTATAACAAAAAAGCCCCTTCGTTGAAGGGGCTTTTTTTCAAGATTTTAGTTATCTATTCAGCACCAGTTTTTCAGTGTAGGTCTGGCCATTGGTGGTAACCGTTAAATGGTAAATTCCATTTGGGAACTTACTAATGTCAAATTGCTTAATTACCGCTGAAGTTACTCCTATTTTTTCATCCATCAATAAACTACCTACAGCATTAAAAATTTTAAAATCAACTTGCTGTGCTGATTGGGTGTCGATGCGAACATTTAATTTTCCTTGATTAGGATTTGGCCCAACGGATATACTGAGATTGTCGTTGAGTTTTCTTATTCCCGTAACGATGGAAATATTAATATCATCAACAAACATATTATTCTCATAATCAGTAATATTTCTGAATTTAAGAATAACATTGTTAAACGAAATGTAAGGCTGAAGGCTCACTGTTTCCTGCCTCCACTGGCTTGCTGTAGGGAAAAAATCTGAACTTTGAGGAGGTGCCGTTGCCAATGCTGTACTCCATTTTTTATAAATACTGTTGTAGCTTACCCCACAATTTGTACTGATCAGCACCTCCAAGGTGTCTGAATATTGAACCGGTGTTGTCCAATAGGTATAGGCTACCCAAAAGGAGAGGTTTGCACTCACTCCACCAGTAAGGTCCAAAGCTTGCATGGATATTTCATCCACTTGTCCGTTGGCTTGGTAATTGGCATTGTCCATCCACATGCAACCGTTGCCGCTGTGGCCATATCCTGCAATGTAATCCCATGTGGTGGAGTTATCAGGATTGCTGATGCTCCAACCTGAAGGTAAAAATGAAGCACTACCGGTAAATGGTTGTTGATATGGTAAAAGTTGCCCCACACCCACTGAAAAATTTGTCCGTGAGGTGTCGTTAGCATGGTTAGGATCAGTTACTGCATTGGGTTGAGTGGTGTAGCTGGTAAACGTATGAGACCCATTTCCAACAGTTACAGGCAAAAGATTAAGCGTAACCGATGCAAAAGACGCAAGATTGCCCGTCCATGGCTGAACCTGCACCGTTCCATTATCTATCTGGTAATTCATGTTAACCGAAGTTAATGGGTTTGTTCCAAAATTTTTAAGAGTAATTGTTGGGGTAAATGTAGAAGTACAGAGTGCCCCAATAGGATTTACAATGGCAGTAATACCGCCATCAACAGCTTGTACATTTGGAGGAATACAACCTTGAGATTGAAGTAAGCTTGAACGGGCACCATTAATACATGCCACCATTCTATTAGCCTGTCCTTGACTGAACATAACCATGCATTCATCATCAACATAATCCATATAATTTACCGTCATATCGTTTTGATCAGAAGTGTAAGGGGGTGGAAATGGCGATGTTTCCGTACAGGTGTTTTGAGTGCCTGGACAATTAAAATTGCTTCCAGAAGTTGGGGGGGTATCGCAGACGTTGTCCCCTGATGAAGAACAATTATTCGCATTGCCTCCTTGGCAACCGCCATCAAATGTGTGGTACAGATTTAGCCAATGTCCAATTTCATGGGTTAAGGTACGTCCTAGATCATAAGCGGGTTCGGTGCCGGGGTTGTTGGGTCCGCCCACGGTGGTGTACAGCGCGTTTACATAGTCTGTATTTGCTGGTCCACCGGGCAATTGTGCAACTCCTAAAATTCCACCAAAATTACCTACATAAATATTGAGGTAACTATTTCTGCTCCACGGTGCAGAAAGATTGCTGGGAAACGTAGATGGATTGCCGGTTGATATTGGAATGCGCAATATTCCTGTTGTTGGTTGTCCATTAGGATCCTGTTGGGCTAAACAAAACTGAATTTGGGTGTTTGCCGCAATGGGTCTAAAGGCTAATGGCGTCACCCCAGTATCAGCGTTTAACTTAGCATAATCGTTGTTTAAAACGTTGAGCTGATCCATAATGCGGGCAGTGGAAATGTTTTGCGCAGCATTGTTATACAAAATGTGGAACACAACAGGAATGGTAATTAACACCTGTCCGGTTCTGTTAACTGAGGTGCTGGCCGAATAATTTTGTGTAAAGCGCTCTAACTTCTCACGTGCTTTAGTTATGCTAGGATCTGCCGCCTCAATTAATTTTTGATGGTCATTAGTACCACAATGTTGCAACGCTTGAGAATTAACGGAGAGATGAGCCATTGCCGCAATCACTGCCGTAAGCACTATTTTTTTCATGTAATGGATTAATTTTGTAGTACGAAAATAAGGTATTGCCCCTCACCTTCTGCTCCTTATGTTAAAAACTAAACAACTTTTTTTAGCTTTTCAACAATATTGGCTACGGCAGGGCATACCAGTGTATTTTGATAGGTAAGATCCATGATCTGGTACATATTTTTGCGCTCAGTATGAGGGTACTCACGGCAAGCTTGCGGACGATGAGAATATATACTACAAGTGTTATCATCCTGCAAGAAAAAACAGGGCGAAGCGTTTAGCACATAGTGTCCATCGCTATCGAGATGCAAATATTTTGAAACCAATTCTCCAGGTTTCACTTTAAGGAAGGATGAAATTCGATCAATATCAACATCGCGAAAAATGGGGCTTGTGGTTTTGCAGCAATTGGCACAGGAGAGGCAACTCTTTTGATCAAAAAAATCTCGAGAAGCCTCTGAGAAAAAACTGTCCATGGTTTTATAGGGTTGCCTAGCCATTCGTTTTAAAAAGGCTTTATTCTCCTTTTTTTTACTGGCCGCTTTGGTGAGCAATATCTTCAAATCATCATCCATGCAGGATGCAAAGTAATAAAATATTTTAGGGTGGCATCATCACAAGCTGGCTAAAACGAAAATGGGCAAAACCGCATAGCAGTTTTGCCCTATGAAAAACAATTAACTAGTTACACAATACTTCCCACTCTTCAGTGTGGCACATTTAAAACGAAGCTATAAACTGCCTCGGAAATATTGTTTAACGCTGCAAATATTATTATTATAAGTTGATGCTGAAAGGGAAACCTTCTAAGTGTTAGGTTTCAGTCGATAAGTGTAGAAATAGCCAATTACCCGATACTTCATAAAGATGAATTCATCAAAATCAATGGATTTGTAGGGCTTTCAAAAACTCGTCTTTACGCCTTGAAGCTACATCAACCACTGTACCATCCGACATGATGACGTATCCCCCGTTTCCTTTTACATATTTTTTAACATGAGAAAGGTTTATAAAATGCGAATAGTGAACTCTGAAAAAGCCTTCAAACTGCAACAACTGTTCATACTCTTTCATTGGCCTTGAAATAAGATGTTTCTCATTTTCTACCAAGTACATTATTGAGTAGCTTCCCTCCGCTTCAAAACGAATGATGTTATGAAGGTATGCAAAAGAGTGCCCTTCCATTGTAGGGAAAGCGATCCTCGACATTTTTTCCGACCTCGGTTTAATATTAGCAAGGAGTGCTTCTATCCTACCAACATCCATTTTGTTTAACGATGAATTAACCTTTCCCACAGCATTTTTAAGGTCCTCAATGCCAATAGGCTTAAGTAAATAATCAACTGCAGAAAATTTTATGGCTTTTAAAGCAAAGTCATCATAAGCTGTGGTAAATACCACATTAAAAGCTTTACCTGAATAACTTTCAAGCACATCAAAACCGTTTCCATCCGGCAGCATAACATCTAAAAATATCAGGTCGGGGTTAATTGTTTTAAGTCCCTTGCCGGCTTCTTCAACAGTATTATAAACGGCCATTAAACTTACTTCAGGGCAATATTCCTTCAGCATAATTTCAAGCGTTTGCGCGCTATGGTATTCATCTTCTACAATTACTGCGTTGATCATGATAGAATTTTAAATTTCAGGTATTACTATTTCTACTTCGGTGCCATCAGCATTTCCTACTTGATTGTAGCTGGATTGAATGGTAAAAGTAATGTTTAGTTTATGAATTTTATTTAATGCGTCTATACGATCGCGTGTGTTTTTAATTCCGGTTGAATGATGTTTTGCAGTTGCCGCATTGCCGCTCATTTTAAAGGCTTGTGAATTTTCATACCCAATTCCGGTGTCGGTAATTTTGCAAATGAGTTGGTTGCCGTTAAGTACAAATTCAACTATGAGGTTACCTCCTCCTTTTTTTGGATATAAGCCATGAACAATAGCATTTTCTACAAACGGCTGAAGAATCATGCTTGGGATACTAATCCTATCTAATGAACCTTCAACTTTGTTTTCAATTACATAGGTAAGCCTATCACCCATCCTAAGTTTTTCCAGCTTTAGATAGGAACTTAAAAAAAGTATTTCATCAGCTAGAGAAACCATATTTGTTTGAGAATTTTCCAGTATCATTCTCATCAGTTTTGAAAACTCGTTTAAGTACTGGTTCGCATCTTCCTTCCTGCTTTTAAAAATAAAATCTTGAATGGAATTTAGAGAATTAAAAATAAAATGCGGGTTAATCTGTGCCCTTAGCGCCTTAATTTCTGAGCGTAACAACTTATTGTCGAGTTCTGATTTGCGATTGATTACATTTACCCTTGCCTTGTAAATAAGAAAAGTGGCAACCAATGTTAATATTGCAAATGAAATTAAAAACCAACTTGTTTTCCAAAATGGCTGGGCAACGGTTACAACCATTAATGCAGGCTGTCTGCTCATAAGCCCTTTGGGATGCATGGCGTAAATAAAAAATTTGTAAACGCCAGGCTCCAACGATGCGTAGTTAATCTCATTTGAGGTGGTGGTGTTCCAATCTTGATCCACACCAATAAGTTTGTATTTGTAGATAATGTGTCCCGCGGCAGAGAAGGAAAGTCCGCTCACCTTAATGTGTAATCTTGTTTCCCAATATTTAAGATTAAGGTTGGTGGGGTTAAGATAGGTAGTGGCTTGTGTTTGACAGGAGGTAATAAATACTGCTGGGGCGAGGTATTTTTTTTTGTTGCGAAGGTTAATGCTTGCCAAGCCTCGAACCGTGGCTACCCACACTGTATCGTTTCTTACAAAAGACTGGTTTATTTCATCAATGGGTAAACCATCCTCACTGGTGTAATTAGCAATGACTTGCTCAAATGGATGTGACCTGTATTTAATTTGGGTGAGACCTGCCGCTGTTGATATCCAAGCTGTGTTATATTTATCTACAAAAACATGCTTACAGTTATTGCTGTTAAGTCCAGAGGAAACATTAAATACGGTTACTTTTCCTGATTTTACATTTAAATAAATAACCCCTGCATTGGCTGTAGCTACCCAAATGCCTGAATCCTTAGCCTGTGCCAAATAGGTTACACGCACATTAAGTTCTGGAACAAGACTATTATATCGCCTAATTGAATCATTTTGTTGAAGATACAATCCATTAAGTCCACCCCAAAAAATGCTACCGAAATAATCCTGTATAACAGCCGTAAACCTAAAATTTAAAATAGTTTTCATGCTGCCCCCATTAAACGGGTAAATACGCCCCATGCTGGAACTCGCCAATAATAAATCTCCTTCGGGCGATACAAAAATCATTTTTGTTGAACGCGTAACATCTTCCATTAGCTGAGGTGGGTTTGTCATATTAAATTTATAAACCCCTTGATCACTTGAACAAAAAATGTGATCATACCCTTCAGCAAAATTCAGAACCCTGTTATAGCCCTGAATGCTACTCGTACTAAAAACATGAATACCGGTGCTGTTAATACAGTTAATTTTTCCGTTGTGCAATCCCACCCAAAGATTGTTTTCTCTGTCACCAAAAACTGCGCACACATTGGATGATGCCAATCCGGTTTCCTTTGTATAAACGTTTACATGCGGACTGCTAAGCATATAAACACCACCACCAAAAGTGCTGAACCACGTGTTGTCCTCTTTGTCAATAAGTATATCTGTAACCGTTTTATCATTTAAATAATGCGTAGTATCACCGGTAATAAAATCTACCTTAAGCGCTCCGTTTTCAGCGGTGCAAATCCAAAGGTTGCTGTATTTATCTACCTTAAGTCTATTGATGTGGTAAGGATATACTCTTTCTGAACGCAGTCTCAGGCTATCTTTTCCAATTTCAAAAGCACTGATTTTGTTTTTCAGATATGAGATTATCATGTTTCCTCTTTTGAGGTGATACATGTTTTCTTCCGGAATATTAAATTTTACTTCCAGCCTTAGCGAATCATTAACGATATGATAAAGTCCTTTATAACCTAGAAAGCAAATTTTATTGTCATAATCAGTATAAACTTCAGATATTATTTCAAATGGCGGCACAAAATATTTTTTCCAGGTTTGGCCATCAAGAGCCACCATGCTTGCTTCGTAAAACCATAGCCTGTTCTTTGAGTCTTCGTAAATTTTTAAAAATGGCAGTTGGTGTCCGCTTTTCAAAAATTCATTGTTTTTAATCGTGTTAATGGTATCGTTATAAAAATAACTTTTGGTTTTGTTGAAACTCGAAAACCAAATTCGATTGTGTTTGCTGTCCTGGAAGGAATAAAATGTTTCATTTTCCAGCAACCCATCATTGGAGGTAAAGTTGCGAAAAGTGGTACCATCAAACCTACTGATGCCATTTTCTGTACAAACCCAAATGTATCCTTCATTGTCCTGCATGATGCTGTAGGCATTGGAACAGGCCAAGCCATTGCGAGGGGTGTAGTTTAGGTAACTATACTCCTGACATGAAACCCTACTTGCACCCAGGTTCCATAGCATTAAAATCAACAAAAATCTCAGCGTCATTAAAAATTACAGAACGTAAAAATATGTTTATTTATCGGGATAGAAACGAATATTACCTTTGAGCACATAAAAAAATGAAAGAAGATATTACTAACATACAAATTCGCTTTTCTGATATTGATTGGATGGGGCACGTTAATAACGCCACCTACCTTACCTATTTTGAAATTGCAAGGCTTGAATATTTTCAAAGGTCAGGCCTTGTTATTGATTGGAAAAACATTGGTTTTATTCTTGCACGAACAGAAATTAATTACTTAAAACCTGTGCTCCTGAATGATAAACTAGAGATAAAAACGTACTGTAGTCACATAGGCAGCAAAAGCTTTTCGCTATCGCATTCACTACTTATAAACAATGAAACAATATATGAAGCTGCCAATGCACAAACTGTTTTGGTGTGTTACAATTATGCTACTTCACAAAGTGAAACTATACCTGATCCATGGATCCATTTCCTGAAAAAGGAATTAAAATAACCTTGTTACGGAATTTTACGCTTGAATAAAAACTTTAACGCTCTCACCGGATTACGTTTTGTGGCTGCATTGATGGTGTTTTTTCATCATCTAACACCTCGGCATTTCAATCCGTTGGTAACAAATTTTATTATCGAGCTTCAAGCAGGCGTTCCCGTATTTTTCGTGTTAAGCGGATTTTTAATCGCCTATCGGTATAGCGATGTCGCAACATCTACTAAACCATGGATTAAACAATATTTAGTAAACAGATTTGCAAGAATCTATCCTTTGTACTTTATTATTACCGTTGCCAACGGTTTGTATTTTAAGTTATCGGCATTACCGTTTGCGCTTAATATTACTTTGCTATTGGGTTATTTCACCAACTATGTATTTAACCCTGCTCCTCAAAACTGGTCATTAACGGTAGAGTGTACGTTTTATCTTGCGCTACCACTCATTCTTTTTTTAACACGAAAAAAATGGCCATTGCTTTCTCAGCTTGCTCTTTTTCTTTCGATAGGTTTTTTGCTCACTTTCATTTTTAAGAACATCCACTTCGCTTGGTTATTTACTGACTACTCATTTACTTTTATCCTCACTTTTTTCGGTAGATGTTTCGAATTTTTAACAGGTGTTTACCTGGCGCTGAATCTCAAGCGCTGCCCTGTTTCTAAAAGCAAATACCTATTTACTTTTTTAGGTGCCGTAGGTTTACCGGTGTGTGTGTTTCTAATCTCAATCTCCGGAGGTTTAAATTCTGTAAAGGGAATGCTGATGCACAACTTTTTGTTGCCATTACCCATTGCATCACTTATTTACGGATTGGTTAACGAGAAAACCAAACTTGCAGCAGTATTGGAAACTTCATTATTTGAACTTCTGGGAAAAAGCTCCTATGCCTTTTTTCTAATTCATGTTGGTTTTTTACACAGCTTATTCAACCGGTATGTAGTATCTAACCTGTTTATTGAACTACTGTTTACAACAGCGGCCAGTGTGTTACTCTTTAAATTTATTGAAAGTCCTCTTTATAATTTCACCCGTAAAAAATTAAAGAAGGCGGGATAAATTTATTGCGGTGATTTCTAAAAAGCATATTGTAACCCTGCAGCAAAAATGTACTCAGCAGCAAAAAAATGGTGATTGGCTTTTCCATCTCCCACCGTTAAAACGTTGGTGTAATTGGCAAATACACCTTTCAATGAAGTTTCGACAAAAAAATATTTAAAGGCATCATACCTTAAGCCAACATCAACACCGGCAACATAACCTGCAATGTGAAATTTATTATCCAGCCGTGTGCCAAAAAGCGTGACATCCGTTTTGGGTATTACCAATCCAGCGCCCGCTTTACCTACAAAACTTATCCAATGTTTATTGTTGCCTGAAGCAACTATTTTTTTCCTTTTTAAAAAATTAAGCATTAAAAAATTTGCCCCATTGGTGTGTTCAAATAGAAGAAAGTCCTTGCCTATTACCGTATCTTTATCATAGGCCACATCGCCAATACTTCCTTTTAACCGGAGAGTTTGCCTATGGGTCATTATATACTTAGCGTGATCAAAATTGATTTCAATTCCTGTGTTTCTTTTGTTATTAAAATAATAACCGAGGCGATAAACATATTGCGGTACTGAGATG
>JAYTNW010000411.1:0-7076 GCA_043748115.1 Bacteroidota bacterium
TGTTAAAATATGATCTTTACGAAGGCAGCATGAAAAAAAATATTATTTCTTAAAACACCAAGCATTTATTTTTACAAAAGAACGGCTGCCTAGAGAAAATCAAGGCAGCCGTTCTTTTTTTATAGTGCAGCCAAGGCGCTAAGCAATCCTGCCTCTGTGGTTTGTTGCATAGCTAAAGCAATAACCTGGTTGGCCGTTGTGTTAAAACTTTGCTGATAGATATAAAAATTACCATCTGCTTTTTTTCCGAAGCAAATAAGCGTTACTTGTTGACCCAGCGGAACAGAAGTTGAAGAGAGATTTTCTATTTTCATAACTCCCTTGAAGCCAGCAAAAGAAATATATGATTGAATTTTATTGGTATTGGTTCCGGGAACAGTGAGTGTAAGCGTTGTATTACCGGACGATGAAGGTATTCTTGAAGGGCTTACCCAATCTGTTTTACCGTTTTGCAAAGTGTAATAACTTGCTGTTGAAGCCACATTTGTAATGGCGTCAACACTTGAAGAGATGGTATTTACCCAGTTATTAACGCCACCGTTATCAACCCCAAAATAAACATCCATGGTGTTGTTTACAGTAGTTAGGTTGGCAGTTTCCATGTTGTAAAACGCATTTGTTTTTAAAAACACTTCCGACCCATTTTTAAATGGTCTAACCCTTATTTCTGCTCCTGTTTCAAGCACATCTGCGCCTGATACAGAAGGCTTTCTTCTAAGGATCATGTCTTTTACAGAGTAAAGCTCAATTACTTTTGCCTGAAAAGGGTAGGTTACCTGTCCGCCTCCTGTCATTTCAAGAGCCGCTGCAGTTATGCAAATGCGGGTTCCCTTAAGGGCTGTGAAATAGCAATTTCCTCCTGTGCTGTCAATGGTATATTCTTGTTCAGCTTCCTCGTTATCGCTGTAAAATGATTCCATGTCCTGATAGTCATCCTGAGGAATCCGGTCTTTTTTACATGATGTGTTCAGTGCTACAAAAGATAAAGTTAAGGCTGATAGCAACAGCAGTGCAGTTTTTTTCGAAATCATTGATTATAATTTTTAGTGTAAGTATTCATTCCGTAAGCAGGACATTTTTCTTTTCTTTTTCTTTTACCACAGGATCCAGGGTACCAGTAAATTCCAAGCCTGAGGTTATCTTCCTTCCATTTAAAATCATACCTGTTTTCGATAAACGGTCGCCAGCAGCCCCTATTTCTTACCAAGCCTGCTCCCGCTTCAGGTGCGAAATTATTTTCCTTTCGTTGCCCGGGCGCAAACTCTTCGGCATTTATCCAATGATTATAATATCCACCTGCAAGCAAATAAAAGTTATAGCTTTTAATAGCAAACAACTCATAATGCAATGCAGCTCCAGCATACATTTCGTGATAAGGATTAAACGATGGAAAATACGAAACCTCGGGCACCAGTGATGACTTTCCTTTAATTGGTATTTTACATCTCAATTCTGCACCAAAACCTGCTGTTTGAAAATTATAGATCGCGGCTACACCGTATCCCCAAGGCTGACTTGTTTTTCGTCTTTGTGCCATCGTATTATTTGCAAACATAAGAGCAGCACTAATAATGCAAACGCAGGTAAGGAAATGTTTTTTCCAGGACATGAAATCAATTTTTTTGTAAATATCTAGGATAATCTAAAACTGATGAAAGGCTGCAATTACAAATAGCTAACGTTTTTGCTAACAGAATATTTTGCAATAAATTAAAGTAAAAAAATAATTGAGATCAGTGCTGATTTTTTCTTCGGTCACGCTCCTGTCTGATGTTTCTCATTTCCCTCCCCATTTGTCCACTTATGGAAGTGTTTTCTGCCGCTCGTCTGAACAAATATGGTAAAACCGAAACCACCGGACCATAGGGCACATATTTACAAACGTTGTAGCCCGCTTCGGCAAGGTTAAAACTGATGTGATCGCTCATCCCTAAAAGTTGTGAGAACCAGATTTGCTTATCACTATTTTCAATTTTGTTTTCTTCCATTAAACGGGTAAGTAACAAACTGCTTTCCTCGTTATGGGTTCCTGCACAAATGGAAACGATATCGTAATGCTGAATACAAACACAAATTGCCTGATCATAGTCACGGTCAGTAGCCGCTTTGTCAATTTGAATAGGCGATGGTTGTTTCTTTTTCTCTGCCCTTGCCCGCTCCTTTTCCATGTATGCACCACGCACCAATTTATACCCGGGCTTATACGTTCCTGCTCTTGCTAAGTCAATATTTTGTTTTAAAAACAATAAGCGATCGTGGCGGTAAAGTTGAATGGTGTTATAGACAATTGTTTTTTCTTTATTAAACAAAAGCATCATTTCATCAGCCAAATCGTCAATGGCTTTTTGTATCCATGACTCTTCAGCATCAATAAAAATACGCACATTACAATCAAAGGCCAACTGGCAAATTTTTTTCACTCTTATTTTAAGTCTTTGCCATTCTTGTTCTTCGTTCTCTGATAACGCATCACCTGAGCTTACCTGTTCAAGCAAATCGAACCTGCCCACACCAGTAACCTTAAAAACGCAGAAAGGAATGTTGCTGTCACCTTTGGCACGTTTCACGGTATTTTGCAGTTCCTCGCATGAATGGTCAAAGTCCGACTCTTTTTCATGCCCTTCCACTGAATAATCAAGGATAGAGCCTACCTTATAATTGCCTAACTGTTGTATGGTTTTATTGCACTCTTCAATGGTTTCGCCACCACAAAAATGGCTGTAAATAGTAGCGCGAATAAGTGGTTTAACCGGCAAATGCAGCTTAAGCGCCAGCATGGTGACCTTAGGGCCCCATTCCACCAGAAAATTGTTGCTGATGGCCTTAAAAAGCCAATACGCCTTATTTAGTTCTGCATCACTTTTATAGGCGAAAGCATTTTTTATATTTGAGAATGATATACCAGGCATATACTGATTTAATGACGCCAAAGATAATAAATGCCCCTATGTGAAGGAGGCAAAAGTACCTCGCGTCAAACTTTCTGCGTACCTTTGCGACAAATTTTTATGACACCGATACACAAAGCAGGATTTATAGCAATAGTTGGCAAACCCAATGCAGGAAAATCAACGCTATTAAACCGTTTTCTGGGGCAGGATCTTTCAATTGTCACCCCCAAGGCGCAAACAACACGCCACCGCATCAGAGGAGTGCTTACCACACCTGAATACCAGTTGGTTTTTTCTGATACTCCAGGCATTATTACTCCCGGTTACAAGCTTCATCAACGAATGATGAGTTTTGTGGACGGAGCCTTTGCCGATGCTGATGTGGTATTGCTGGTGATTGACGCTGCCGATGAAAATTTTGATGCCTCACGTTTTCAAAAACTTAACACTTCGGGGAAAAAATTAGTGATCGCTCTCAATAAAATTGATCTTAGTAATCACGAAGCAATTGACAAGGTTTCTGAAAGCCTTCGCGCTTCCTTAAAGCCTGAAGCCATTGTTCCCATTTCGGCCACAGAAAATTTTGGAGCTCAGGTGTTAATTGATACGTTGTTAAAGTTTATACCTGATGCCCCGCCCTATTTTGATAATGAAACATTAACCGACAGGAACGAGCGCTTTTTTACCTCAGAGATCATACGTGAAAAAATTTTTTTACAATATGAGCAAGAAATCCCTTATAGCATAGAAGTGTCTATTGAAGAGTTTAAAGATACACCCAAGATTGTTCGCATCAGAAGCTACATTTTTGTAGAGCGGGAATCACAAAAAGCGATTTTGCTTGGTAAGAATGGCAGCGCTATTAAAAAATTGGGCACGGAAGCACGATTGAAGATTGAAGACATGGTTGGAAAAAAAGTTTTCCTGGAATTAACCGTGAAACTCCGTGATGACTGGCGCAATAACGAGCAGATTTTAAACAGTTTTGGATACACGGAATAACTGAAAACAAAACAGGTCTTAAATAAAAAGAAGTAATTAAACGTTCCCTCAACGGGAAGATCAACTAAGTAAAAAAAATGTCTAATATAATTGCCATTGTAGGCCGTCCCAACGTAGGAAAATCTACCCTCTTTAACCGCCTTACCGAAAGCGTAGATGCCATTACCCACGATGAAGCGGGCGTTACCCGCGATAGGCATTACGGATCTGGTGAATGGATAGGCCGCCCATTTTCGGTTATTGACACAGGTGGATATGTAGAAGGATCGGAAGATGTTTTTGAGAGTGAGATAAGAAAACAAGTTAAACTGGCCGTTGAAGAAGCCGATTTCATTGTTTTTGTAACCGATGCACGGGAAGGGGTAAGTGATTTTGACAAGGACATTGCGCAGTTGTTGCGTAATTCGAGAAAAAAAGTTTTTTTGGCGGTAAATAAAGTAGATACCGGCAAACAAATTAACGATGCCGCAGAGTTTTATTCATTGGGTTTAGGTGAATACTTCTGCATTTCATCAGCCAACGGAAGTGGCACTGGCGAACTGCTGGATGAGATGGTAAAACATTTTAACCCGGATGAAAAGGATGAAGAGGTTTTGCCTAAAATCACCATTATTGGTCAGCCCAATGTTGGTAAATCTTCATTGGTAAATATGTTAACGGGAGTTGACCGCAGTATTGTTACGCCAATTGCAGGTACCACGCGCGATACGGTAAACATCCGCTACAGCAATTTTGGGTTTGATTTTATTTTGGTAGATACAGCCGGCTTGCGTAAAAAAGCAAAGGTGCATGAAGATGTAGAGTTTTATTCTGTTATGCGCAGTGTGAGGGCAATTGAAAAAGCAGATGTCTGTATTTTTATGATTGATGCAGAGAAAGGATTTGGCGCTCAGGATGCAAATATTTTTCACCTTACGCAAACCAATCATAAAGGCGTTGTAATACTTGTAAACAAATGGGATTTGGTTGATAAAGAAAAGAACAACACCCAGAAATATACTGAGGAGATAAAGGCCGTGTTGCAGCCGTTTAACGATGTACCCATTTTATTTACCTCTGTAATAAACAAACAGCGTGTTTTTAAAGCTTTGGAAACAGCTATTGAGGTTTATAATAGCCGATTGCAGCGTATCCCTACCTCGCAGCTCAATAAGGTTATTCTTCCATATGTGGAGAGTTACCCGCCTCCCTCTGTCAAAGGAAAGTTCATTAACATTAAGTACATCACGCAGGTACCGGGGCCTTATCCACGTTTTGTGTTTTTTAGCAGCAATCCGCAATACATTACCACTGCTTATAGGCGGTTTTTGGAAAACAAAATGCGGGAACATTTCAATTTAAGTGGCGTACCCGTTGCTATATCGTTTAGAAATAAAGACAGCGGTAAAGAAGTATAAAGCCTGCTTGCCTTAGTCTTTTCAGCGTTTTATCATTTGTTTCAAAGGAGGCGACTGTTATTTTTGTTCCGTAACACACTACTAATTATTCACAAATGAAAAAAACAGCCAAATGGATACTCGGCATAATGCTATTGCTCTTTGTGGGATCGTTATTTATTTCCAACAAATTTAATAGCGAGCAAAGCATTTGGGTTAATGCACCAGTTAAAATCGTTTTTGAGCAGGCCAACACCTTAAAAAATTGGGAAAAATGGAGCCCGTGGGCTAAGATGGATCCCACCATGACGGTCGTGTACAATGAAATTCCGTCTGGTAAGGGCGCTGCGTTTAGCTGGATTGGGGAAAACCCAAACGTTGGAAAAGGCAGCATGACCATTACTAACAGTATCCCTGAAGGGTTAATTGCTTACTATATGAGTTTTGATGGTGCCGGAGAAGGAACATCAACCCACCGTTTTGAAAATGCAGGTGATAGCGTAAAAGTAATATGGTCGTTTGAGAGTGACTTGGGCTATAATCCTATTGCCAAGTATATGACTAAGATAATGAGCGGTATGATGGAAGAAACATTTATGAATGGCCTTAAAAATTTTAAAACTACAGCAGAGCAAGAGGCTATTTCATTGGCTCCATCTGATAAAATAGAAATTGAAGAAAAAGCATTGAACACACCCATTTATTTTTTAGCCATTAAAACCAAGGCAACAGCGTCAACTGTTTCACAGGAATTGGGAAAATGCTATGGAATGATTGTAGAAGAAATAAAAAAACAAGCGTTAAATATAAGCACCTCTGCTGCGCCATTTGCCACTTACTATGCCTTTAACAATGCAAATTTTGAATTTGATGCAGCCATACCTACGGATAAACCAGGAAAAAGTAATGGCACTATTTTTTCTGGTCAGCTTCCGGCAGGGAAATACCTTGTGGCCCATTATTACGGTGCCTATGAATTCACCTCACTTGGACACGATGCAGTTAAGCTTTATGGCGCTCAAAAAAACCTGACTTTTAAAGGCGCACCATCAGAAATGTATTTAACTGATCCTATGACAGAAAAAGATACTGCCAAATGGCTCACAGACATTTATTATTCTTTACAGGATAACTAAAGCCTCTGATATGGTTTTTTTTTACTCAGAAAACCCTTTAATAGCATCTGGCCTATTAAAGAGTTTATCGAAAACAAAATATTGAACCACAAGAAACTCTTCATCGTTATTCCATTGTGCATACATTCTGTCAAAATCATATGCCCTAAGATTGCCCGTTTCCGGATCATTAGCGTTTAAGGTTCCTTCTGCAACAGGTTTTCTGTACATCGTTACTTTGTCCTTGCGGCCATTTATTCCTTCTACTTCGAGTATCCTTATTGGTCCTGATTTGATAATGGAATCTCTTGAGTTTTGCGTAACACCAAAAGTTGAGCGTTCAAATCCGATCAGTTGGTATTTGGCAAGGTATGCAATAAGTTGTGCCTTGTAAATGTCTTTAGGAACAGAGGACGTGTCTGGAACAAAAAAACGGTACTCATCTCCTATCTTCTCTACACGAAAAGAGTTTGCTGGTTCAAGCAAATTTTTAACCACTACTTTACGTATTGTGTTCTCCGTGTAGTTAAAAATAGTTTGGCTTCTCCATTCTTTTATATCAGTAAAAAAACGGGTACTTAAATAGCCATTAAACCCTGGAATATGAATCACAAATGCAACCGTTGAATTTTCAAGGTACATAAAGGTGCCTAAAAGATCCTGTGTTGCAGTACCTACATAATACGTTTTAA
>JAYTNW010000412.1:0-8281 GCA_043748115.1 Bacteroidota bacterium
TGTTGATAACGTAATAGGATATGACGTAGTGTTAAACTACGATGCTGCTAAGGTTACTCCAACAGGAGTTGTTACGGTTTATGGTGACATAGTTACTGCAAGCCAGGTTGATGCTATCAACAGTTTTGCTGCTGGTGTAATGAACATCTCTTTGTTCTTTAACGCTACTGCTCTTGCAAATGCTGAATTTAATGGAACAGGCCGTGTGTTCTGTGTTGAATTTACGAAAGCTGCTGGCTTCAATGCCGGTGTTGATACTGTAAGTTTCTCCATCTCTTCATTGCAAGAAAGTTATTTTACTGGTGTTCAAAATCAGTTTGTGGATAACGGAAGTGTTACCACTTACAAAGACACCACCTACAATGCAGGGTTACGTTTCTGGCAAGATAACAGTCCTTTGAAGTATGACAATTTAAACCCTGCTACTTACTTAGTGACCAATATCTACGGTAACGATATTTCTTGCGCTAACCAATCTGCAACTGCAGTTCAACCTGATTTAAATGGTAACTTCAGCTACACGACCAACAATGGCTTAACAGTAAACATTCAACGCGATATTTTAGCTGCTACGGATGTTCAGCCTGTTATTAATGGTTTTGATGCTTTACTTACCAAGAAAGTTTTGATCAATGATATTTCTTTCATTCCTAATGTTTACCAAGCCATTGCTAATGATGTTAACTTAGATGGTGTTATTTCTGCAGGTGACT
Organism: Bacteroidota bacterium; assembly: GCA_043748115.1. Taxonomy (GTDB): domain Bacteria; phylum Bacteroidota; class Bacteroidia; order AKYH767-A; family OLB10; genus OLB10. The sequence goes on from JAYTNW010000412.1 coordinate 714, forward strand.
TGTCTCAAATGAGCCAACGTACCGTATTGATCATTCCTGAATTTCGTCAAGCATGGAATTACAATGCTCAAGGTGTTTCTAACGGTCAGCTATCAAAAGACTGGATATTTGTTGACAGCGTTACTGTTTCAACAAATGCAGCTTATGTTATTTCTACTACCTATCCTGCAAATGACTTGGTTGGTTTCTCTAAAGCTAAAGTTCCTGTTGTTCCTTTCTGTCAACCTATCAATGTAGCTAACTTGGCTGTATGTCCTGTGATCTCAACCATAAACTATAAAGGTATTTTGTTAGGGGATATCAATGGTAACTTTGCTACGGTAGGTTCAGGTGGAGTATTCAGACAAGCAGCAGCTGAGCGTGTAACATTCGATCTTTCTAAGGCAGTTATAGGTGCGGATTATATGGACATTCCAGTGTCTGTACTTTCAACTAATGAAGTTAATGCTTTAGACTTTGCGTTGCAGTTTAACGGTGCCAACTTATCCTTTAAAAACGTTGCTGATAATACTGGTAAATTAGATGGTTCATTAGCAAACTTTAATCAAGCTGATAAAACATTACGTTATACATCATACAGCCTAGAAGCATACAAGCAAAATACATCAGTTGTATCAGTTCGTTTTGCTACTAACAACGCAGCTTTAGTTACTGAAAACGATTTAACCTCTTTGGTTTCTTACCTTAACGGTGAACAAGTTGTTACTGAGGTTATATCTCGCAAAGGTGTATCGTCTTTAACATCTGAAGGTAACAATGTTAGCATTTATCCAAATCCTGCTAATGAAGTATTAAACATTCAAGCAATAGAAAATGCAAGAGTGGAGATGATAGATGCAGCAGGGCGTGTTGTCGCTTCATCTTTTATGAATGCAAATGAGAAGTTTACTGTTAATGCACAGGTTTTGGCTAATGGTGTTTACACGGTTAAAGTTTACGGACAAACTTTTGTAGCTACCAAGAAAGTAGTGATCAAAAAATAAGTATCATTCTTTGGTTCTTCCCAGCCTCGGCCTGTAAGCCGGGGCTTTTTCTTTTTAAAACTTTAATGATTTCTTATATGCAGCTGGCTTATTTGCATTTTATTAATGTTATGGTAACGTTTAAAATTTACAATTTATATTTATTATTTTCACTTTTGTTTTTGGAACCACTTCATAAAAACCATAAAATGAAATCGCACATAGTTTATCTAACTTGCCTATTGCTTGCCTTCTTCAATTCCTTTGCTCAATCTAGTGAGCGAAACAGGGGAGTAGGTCCTCAGTGTTTTTGCATACCGGTGGGTGTAACCGTTCAACCTGTTAGTTCAGCTCCTGGCTGTATAAATAATAGTGTGCACCAGTTTACAGTAAGTGTTTGTGGTACCGGACCTTTTACTTATCAATGGAAAGAAAACTCGGTAAATATTTTTGATGGAGGTATGTATAGCGGCACTCACACAGCAACACTTACTATTGCCAATCCCAGTTTTGCACTTGATCAAAAAAGATACCGTTGTGTTGTAACCAATTGCAATGGTAACGCTGCTATAACAGATAACAATGCTTTGATAAATGTAAAGGCATTGGACAGCCATATTAACAAGGATGGTGTTACCAACAATTCTGATATGCTAATGCTTAATCAGAATTTTAATTCGCCATGCGTTTCCTGTCCTGCTGATATTAATGCTGATGGACTGATAGACAATATAGATTTTTTACGATTGCTTGGACAGTTTTACCAGGTCTGCTATTGAGGTGTTTGTATTGTAATCCTTAACATCAACTTTACATATTCATAATTTTTAATTTCCGGTATTGTTAGGCATTTAAAGCACATTTGCAGGAGTATAAAAATCAATCAATGAAAAAAATAATTTTAGTGCTGTTGCTGGCAGTGGCAAGCCGCCACTGTGTTGCACAGGTTAATTCGCTCGACACACTTGTGTTTGATATATCACAAGCGGTAACCATTGGAAGCTATGTAGAAGTACCTGTTTTGTTTTTATCAGATGATAGTATTGTTGCGCTTGATTTTTCATTTAAATATAACCACACGAATTTTACCTGTGATTCTATCATTGATCTTACCACTTATTTACAAGAGTTATGGTATTACAATGCAAATGATTCAATTATGAGATTTACGTCTTATAACTTGCAAAATATTCCGAATAACACGTCAGTGGTGAAGGTTCGTTTTAATACCCTCAGCGGTCAGTTGTGCAGCAGTGATCTAAATACTGTAAAAGGTTATTTGAATGGAGATGCATGTAGTATTAATGTTGTTGATTGTATTCCGAATGGCATTGTGGAAGCTGGCGAAAAATCAATGGTAAAGGTGTATCCAAATCCTGCCTTTGGTGAATTAGTTATTCAATCACAGAAGAGCGCCAAGTTTGTTTTGTATGATGTGTATGGAAAATTGGCCTTGTCAGGAATACACACTTTTGCCGGTGGCCAAATAAAAGTTGTTATTAGCACTTTAGCTCAAGGGGTGTATTTTTTATGTGAAGAAAGTTTTGGTTATCCCATGTGGCAGAAAATTGTAATAAAAAAATAAGTGGTTCCTTAATTTGTATTTCAAATCTCTACCTAAACCCTTAGCAATCCCCTAAAACCCCTCACCGCATAATATGATTGTGCTTCATTGTGGTAAACAAAAACGCATCCATATCGGTAATCTGCAAACAATGCGCCTCCTAGTGTTCTTATTTCAGCAGGAGTTTTTATCCATGTAGATGTTTTGCTGTCAAAAACACCAAGCTTTTGCAATTGCCTGTACTGCTCTTCTGTTAAAATTTCAATGCCCATTTCTTTTGCCATGTCCATGGCGCTGTTTTCCGGCCGGTGTTCTTTGCGCGACTCAAGACCGTCTCTGTCGTAGCAAAGGCTTCTTCGGCCTTTGGGTGTTTCTGCAGAGCAATCGTAAAAAGTGTATTCATCGTTTTTCTTATCGTAAGCAACAACATCCGGTTCGCCACCTGTTTCCTCCATTACAAAAAGCGACCATAGTTTGTTCGCATTCTTTTCTAGTTTTATTTCTACGGCTTCCCATTCAGCACCTTTATGTCGTTTCATGTTTTTCTCAAAACGGTTTCGCAGTTTAATTAATAGTTGCTTCTTTTCTTCAGCCGATATTTTGTTTTTTATACTACTCATGGTGTTGAATTTTGTTTAGCAGTTAGGTGGTTAGTTTTTAAAACTAATTTATCGAATTGTTTATTTGTCATCCAGCCCTTTGCCGTTTAAAATATGGTTCGTGTATTTTTCTACTCGTTCTTCTCTTGTTTTGGCTTGCTTTGCTTGCGAAAAATAAAGAAGGTATCCTCGTTGTCGCCCGGGAGTCAACGCATTAAATGCTTTTTTTAAGGCCGGTAATGCGTTTAGTCTAGCCTTAAACTCATCGCTTATTTTAAATTCTGTTGTTTTTTTTAGCACCACTTTCAATCCAGCTTTTTCAGTGGCAATGGCCTCCTTTATGTAACTTTTTATCGTGGTTTTCAATTTTATTATTTCCTCGTGGGATGTAAAACGCATCTGTCTTGCAGCCTGCACATTTTCAGTTTGTTGAATTAAAATTCCTTTCCCATCTTTCAACAAGCCACCTTTAAAAAACAACAAAGCACAGTATTCTTTAAACCCATGTATTAACACTATGTTGCTTTTCTCGAAGGTGTAACTGGCCTGCCCCCATTTTAATTCTTCGTTTAGTCCGCAGTCCAGTGTAATGCTGCGTAATAATTCAAACTCCGCTTTCCATTTTTTTTCTTTCGTAAAAAAGAAATCAATGTTTTTGTTCTCGTTCATCAGCTCGCTTAATTTGTTAAAAAATATAAATGTAAAAATATATTATTTGCAGGGAGCATAAGTATTTTTTTTTCTACGCTTGAGTTATGCTTTTCATGTCATGTGCAACGTGTTGCGTAAAAAAAGGTGTGGTCAATTTCCTATATTTGAACTAAAATATTTGTTCAGCGCTAAAACGGACATTTAATGCAACGAAAATTGGCTGCATCAAATTATTTTTATTCGTTAACTTAAACTAATTTCAACCATGAGATTGCTTCTTCAGTGGACCACCGTAATTCCAGTGCTGGCATGGGCCTTGTTTTTTTCGGGCTCAATAGCCGACAATTTTTACATGCAAATACTTGCCGGCCTATTTCTTATTTTAAGCGTAATGTCAGCCGTTCATCATTCAGAAATTATCGCACATCGTGTTGGCGAGCCTTACGGAACTATTATTCTTGCAGTGGCTATAACGGTTATTGAGGTTTCTATTATTATTTCATTGATGATATCAGGCGGTAATGAAGCACAGTCATTGGCAAGAGACACCGTTTATGCAGCCACCATGTTAATTCTTAATGGCATTGTTGGGTTGTGTCTTTTTATTGGTGGATTGAAGCACCACGAGCAAAGTTTCTCCAAGCATTCCGTTATCATCGCATTGGTTTCTTTAGTTTCTATTGTTGTGTTTACTATGGTTTTCCCAACTTTTACGCAAAGTATTAAAGGCCCTTATTATTCTACTCCACAACTCATCTTTGTTTCCATTGCTTGCCTCATTATTTATTCTTTTTTTTTACTAGCACAAACCACACGCCACAGGCAGTATTTTTTACCAAGGGCTGATAATGAAAAAGAGGCCGTGCTGTCAATTAGCAATGGAGTGCTGGCGTTAAGTCTTGGTTTTCTTTTGGTAAGCTTAGGTATTGTAGTGTTGTTGGCTAAAACGCTTTCGCCCACCATAGAGCATGTAGTGGTCAGTCATAATTTGCCCAAAGCATTGGTAGGGGTAATTCTTGCGGCTATAATTCTGTTACCCGAAGGAACAGCGGCCATCATTGCTGCAAAACGAAATAAACTACAAACCAGCTTGAATCTTGCCTTAGGGTCGGCCTTGGCAAGTATTGGGTTAACCATACCTGCCGTTGCGCTTGTCTCTAGCACGCTTGATATGAAACTGGTGTTAGGTCTTGATATAGTGTCCATTATTCTACTTGGGTTGTCAGTCTTCACTGTTATGCTTTCATTAATCAGTGGGAGAAGCAACATTGTGTACGGAGCTGTTTTACTCGTTAACCTCATGGCTTTTGTTTACCTTATTATTCATCCATAGGCAAGTTTATTGTGTTTCTTTATCGCCATCTTATTTGTGATTTAAAATGGAGCATAGAGTTTTTTTCTATTCAATCGTTTTATTAAATTTGAACTCTCTTATCTTTATTTCCAAATAATGAAAAAAATCAACTTATTAATTTTATGCCTATGTATAGGTTTGGGATCGGCCTCAGCGCAGTTTGAAGGTTCGTTTACCATGATGATGTCTAATTCCGGAAACGAAAAAATGAAGGAGCCTATGGAGATGAAATTTACCGTGAAAAACGATTTGGGCGTTATGGAAAGCAACACCTTAGTGCAGCAAGGTAAAGTGTTGAAGATGATCCTTAATAAATCCGACCAATCGGTTATTATGCTGATGGAAAACGGAGATAAAAAAACGGGAATGAAAATGTATTCCAAATCCTTTAAAACAGATTCGCTGATGGAGGCTCATGCCCGCAATGCAAAGGTTACCCGCACAGGGAAAACAAAAGTTATAGAAGGGTTTACCTGCGAACAAGTTTTGGTTGAAGATGATGACAGTAACGTTGAGGCCTGGGTTACGGATAACGCCAGCTTTAATCCTTTACAATTTGTAAGTGCAGTGAAAGGGTCGCAAAAGGATTTTTCTATTAATAAAATGAACGAAGCCTGGATGAAAAATGCAGTAGCGCTGGAAACAACCATCACCAAAATAGGTAAAGAGGATGTAATAAAGATGCTGGTAAAGGATATTAAAAGACAACCGGTGGATGACACCTTGTTTTCAACCGCAGGCTACGAGATCATGGACATGTCACAAATGGGTAAAGGAATGGCTCAGCCTGCCAATGGAAAATAATTTGTTCCATCCACGTTAAAATTTGATAAGAAAAACTAACTAATAATTATATATTACAATGAAAAAAAACATACTCTTATTTACTCTTTTGAGTTTTGCATTCCTGCTTGCCTCCAATAAGCAAGTTTATGGATGTTCAGTGGCCGGCACTGTTACGGCTAACAAGGATTCTATCTGTTTTGAAGATACAGTGATCGTGAACACAACAGGCTATAACGGAACCACCTTTCAATGGCAAAGCAATGATGGAAGCGGCTGGGTGAATGGAATTGGTTCAGGATCCGCAACCGATACCTATACAGTTGTTGCAGGTGTTACCAAGCAGTTTCGTGTTATTGTAACCGCTACAGGTTGTCCCGCAGACACTTCTTTGGGCGTTGCTGTTACTGTTGGTGCTATACCCGTTCCCTCTGGTGTGGGTGCATCGCGCTGTGGTTACGGCCCTATTACACTAACAGGTGCCGGTGGTGCCGGAGGTACGCTCAGGTGGTATGCGGCTGCAACAGGAGGTAACTCTTTAGGCAACGGTACTTCATTTACCACCAACGTTGGTGCTACCACTACATTTTACCTTGAGGATAATACATTCAGTGGCGGAGGCGGTAGCAGCCCGCTAATGATTACTGAAGTGGATGTTAATGACCAAGCTTCGGGTGGAACAGGTGATGACCTGGAAATACAAAATGTATCCACTCAGCCCGTTGATGTTACCGGGTGGAAAGTGGCCGTGAGTGACTCTTACACAGACATAAATATTGTAAATGGTATTGTTCAAACACTTAATGGAATTATGCAACCTGGTGATATCATTTCTTTTACTGACGCTGCTGGTGCCAATTACTGGGGCTCCAACTTTCTTTGGACCTCAGGTGCACCTCCCGGTACTGGAGGATGGATTCTCATTTTAGATAATAATAATGTGCTGCGCGATATAGTTTTTCTTAACTGGGATGCAGCCTCAATTGCTGGAATGTCAGCCGTAGTAAATGGAGTTCCCATAACAGTAGGTTCTTTGTGGACAGGAAATGGAGTAGATATGTCAACCATTGGAGCCAACCAGGGAATTGTGTTAAGTGGAAATATTGATAATAATTCAAACATAGATTTCACAACGGATAATCTTACCATCGGCTCCACAAACCCCGGAATGGTGTTGCCTTATCAAGGTTTCGGATGTTCCAGCCCTCGCATTCCTGTAGTGGCAACAGTTAATGCGTCCACGCCTGTTACGTTAAATGCGTCAGCAGCAGCATTGTGTCTCGGACAGTCATCCAACTTGTCAGTGTCCACTTCTAGCAGCTCTTATGCATTTACTTGGTCGCCTGCCACCGGTTTAAGTGGCACCACCGGCACATCAGTTACGGCAACGCCATTGGTGCCTACCACGTATTATGTGGTTGGTAGTGATGGAACTTGTGGCGCTATTGACAGTGTGTTTATTTCCGTAGGGCCAACCTCCGTTGCAGGTTCTGCCTCCATTAGTGCCGACACCGTTTGTGCAGGCACCAGCATCACGCTTACATTAACTGGATACACTGGAAACATTCAATGGCAAAGCAACACCGGAGGTGGATGGGTAAACGAAACAGGACCAGGAGCTACTTCAGCCAGCTACCAATTTTCCCCTCTTGTTG
>JAYTNW010000413.1:0-17328 GCA_043748115.1 Bacteroidota bacterium
ATCAAGAGTCTCTCGGAGGTTACGGTGGCATACAGCATTGTCTTTTACCTGCACCCAAGCATGTTTTAATAGATAAAACAGAGGACGGAGAATTGAGCATGTGGCTTTTTGCCAAGGAACAGAGCGCCAAGTCAATGATGAAAATTTTAGGCTATTAAAGTAAAATGCCATGAAACCTGCGCCTGTTATAGCCATTATAGGAGGAGGGTTCAGCGGAATTAGTGTTACTGCGCAAATAGCAGGACAGGCAGAAAGGCCTGTGAAAATTATCGTTTTTAATTATAAGTATCCTTTTTCTAAAGGGGTGGCTTATCACACCACTTTTCTCAGCCATCTATTGAATGTACCGGCAGCAGGCATGTCTTTTTTTGCTGATGAGGATACACATTTTGTAAACTGGTTGGAGAAAAGAAATGATGTCGGTAAAAATCCAGCCGCGCGCTTTGTGCAGAGAAAAATTTACGGAGATTACATTACCGATACCTTCAATACACAACTTCTGCATTCAAAAATTGATTTTCTACTGGTGGAAGAGGAAGTGGTGGATATAGAAAATATAGATGGCGGATTTACGCTGTTGACCCCTTCAGGAAAAAGCTTTGTTGCAGATAAAGTGGTTTTTGCCATGGGAAATGATGAGCCCGAAGTTCCATCTTATGTAACCAATGAAATGATAAATGAAGGCGTTTATGTAAACAACCCGTGGGTAAAGGAGTCACATCGGCTGGCTGATAAGAAAACGGATATAATGTTGCTAGGGTCGGGGCTTACCATGGTTGATAACTTGCTTTCGCTATTGGCAGAAGGGTTTAGTGGCCGAATACATGTTGTAAGTACAAAGGGTTTTTTGCCGGTGGAGTTTAAAACGGCCTTGCCGGATACTGAGATTTTAAAGGCGCTTAAACCACCTTACCGAATTAACGAAGTGTTTGATATTTTCCGCAGGCATGTACACAGGGTACGTTCGCAGGGCATTACTGGCGCTTCTGTGGTTGCGGCTTTAAGGCCAATGACGCAAACCATTTGGCTGCAACTCAGTGCTGAGGATAAAATACGTTTTTTAACACATGTGAGACACCTTTGGGGAGTAGCGCGACACCGCTTGCCCAAGGAGGTGTTTGATGTGTTAAGTGAGTCCATTGCCTCGGGAAGATTAAATGCCATGGCAGGAAGATTGGTGGGTATTGAGATGGCGATGACCGGAACATTGGCGGTAATTAAGCAGCGACAGGCTTCAGAAATTGTTAAAATACCGGTGCAGCGCATCATCAATTGCACCGGACCTTTGAATAACATAACCAAGTCGAAATCTGTTTTACTGCAAAATTTATTCAGGAAAAAAATTGTTGTGCCTGATGCACTTCACCTCGGCATACAAACTGAAGCTGATGGAAGCATAAAAGGAATCGATGACAACGCCAGTCAGCTTTTTGCAATTGGGCCGCTGTTAAAAGGAATTTTGTGGGAAACAACGGCAGTCAATGAGATTAGGCAACAGGCTAAAACATTAGCCAAGTTACTCTTGCAATAAAAAAGTGTTTACATTTTTCGTGGAGTAACCATGATTGTACATGCTAAATAAGTAAGAGAGTAGGGAAAACAACATCACCAAGCACAAATAAAACTTATAAGAAAAGGCGACCAAAAAAATGGTAAGGCAAAGCGTGATAAAAATTTCTAGCGCTTCTCGCTTTTCAAAACGTGAAACACCATTGCCTATTAAAGTAAGGGTGGAGTTGTTAATGAAATAAATACCTAAAACGGAACAAGCGACTATTTCTAACGAGGACAAATAATTTTTGTAATACAACATTGCAATAAGAGCAGCAACGCAGTAGCCAATTTGAAAAAGGGCATAAGCTTTAGGAGCGCTGCTTATTGGATTGACATTTAACGGTTGTGGCGAAGGATTGGCATTTGCTATTGCAGGTTTCCAGTCAGGAGGCATGAAAAGTATTTTAATCTTATCAGTTACATTGGTAAAACTTCGTAAGGTATTCCAAAGATATTGGTAATGATGGGTTATGGCTGTTAGCGGATTTTTATCGGGCAAAGGTGTCGTAATGCCGTATTCAACCTTTTCTGTTTCCGGCTGATATGTTCCGAAAAGTTTATCCCAAACAGAAAAGGTGGAACCATAATTTTTATCAATATATATAGAATTTTTGCCATGATGAACACGGTGCAGTGATGGTGTTATTAGTATTTTTTCAAGGAAGCCCAATCGAGGAATGTACTGTGTATGCAGTAAAAAATCATAGATACCCGACACTTGAAGAATAATGACTAAAACAATTGGCGAAAAGCCAAACAAAGGAAGGAGTACCCAGAAAAAAATGCGATTTAATCCTTGGAACAAAGATGTACGAAAGCCATTGCTAAAATTAAAATGCTCTGATGAGTGATGAGTTACATGTGCTGCCCATAGAATGTTTACCCGATGCGAAAGGCGATGGTACCAATACGATACAAAATCAACAGCTATATAACCGCCTACCCATTGGTACCACAAATTGTCAATGGTTACAAATCGAAAATGGGTGTACACCAACTGAAGAGATAAAAACAACAAACCCATGTAAACAAGCGCACTAATTTGGTCAACAGCTCCAATGGCAATATTGGTGGTGGTGTTTTCTAAGGTATATCTTTCGTCACGCCCTTTGTAACTCAAAAATGCTTCAATAGCTGCGGCAGCTAAAAACACAGGAATAAACAATGCAGGGGAGTTTAACATTCTTAAAGGTGTTTAAAAAAGTGTGCCAGTACGAATGTAGGGAATTAGGGTGAACATAAAGTTATTTAAAAACATTTGTTAATTAATGCAATAAGCTTATGTTTGTTGTGCTAAGTACTTTTACTAATTCAAAAACCATTATAGAATGAAACCGAAAAGCCTTCACCTCGCTATATTTTTATTGTTTATTTTTGTACTTCAAAGTTGTTCAGATAAAATTCTTTTTCAATCTGATTTTGATGCTTCATTGGTAAATCAACAACCACTTTTAACGCAAAAAGTTGGCACCTTGGCGCTTGATGGTGGCAACCGCGTAACTGTTGTTTCGCCACCTGTTCAGCCGTCCGGAAAATGGGTTAAGCTAGAGAGAGATAACGATATCACTCAAGTGGCACAAATGCAATGTATTTTTTCGGAAAATGTAACGCCCGGTAAATTTGTTGTTACGGCCTACCTTTATATTCCATCAGGTAGTGGGCTTGCCTCCATGCAATTTGAAAAAAACGAAGCATTATCGGATTTTACTAGTTTTTTGCACTTGGATTTTATGGAGAATAATAAAGTGAGAATTGATGATAAAAGTGATACGGAGTTCGGTTCATTTCCGCGCGACCAAGTATTTATTGTGCAGGTTACTATTGATAATTCTGAGTCTTTACCCAAGGCACGAATTACTTTGTCAGGAGCAAACGCCACTGGCGATCATCAATATCCTATAATTTCAGGACTTTATAATGAGCTAAGGCAATTTGGTGCGGTTAGATTTTGGCAGGGCGTGCCGTGGGTAGGTGGATTTGATGTAACAAATATTGTAGTAAGTTATAAAAAGTAAAAAGCCTTCTACTTCGGCATTTACCTAACTGGTTATTGCAATGCACTGCTACTGTCTTTTACAATCTTTAATCTCGCATATTTTAATAACAATTGTTTCGGCCCTTCGCTTTCAAATTCAACGGTGGCTTTCAGGTCAGGAAATTTTCCTTCCATACCCACCACTTTTCCATTGCCGAAGCGTTGGTGTAAAACCTGCATTCCTACTTGTATATTCATAGGGTCATCAGGTATAAAATTTTCCATTGCCTGCGGAGACACCGGTTTGCTTACAGGCTTTTTATAAACAGGCTTAAGGTTGTTTTTGGTAAAAGAATTGGTGGTAAATGTTTGCTGGTTGTATCCTTGCGATTTAAATTTTGGTTGAGATGGAGTTACATCTTTTTGGATGTGTCGCATGTCTAAATGCTCTGTGCTTATCTCCTCCAAAAAACGGCTGGGTTCACATCCTGTTAAAGTACCCCATCGGTAGCGGCTGATGGAATAACTTAAGGTTAATTTTTTTTCAGCACGTGTAATGGCAACGTAAAAAAGCCTGCGCTCTTCTTCGAGTTCTTCTCTGGAGTTAACGGCCAACTGCGAAGGGAACAAATTCTCTTCCAATCCCGACACAAACACCTCCTTAAACTCTAATCCTTTTGCCTGGTGTACGGTCATCAGCGAAACCTTGTCATCACTGCCCTCTTCTCCGTTATCAGCATCGGTGAGAAGTGCAATGTCCTGCATGTATTCATTGAGCAAACGTATTTTATTTTCTTCAAGCTCAACTGATGTTGCTTCCAACGGTGCATTGCCTCCATCGCTGAATTCTTTTATACCCACCAACAATTCCTGCACATTTTCATAGTGGCTTACGCCTTCAGCCGTTTTATCATTGAATAGTTCTTTCAATAATCCGCATGACTGTGAAATGTGGCTGGCAACATCATAAGCATTTTGACTTTTTGCTAAAACGCCAAAACTTTGTATCATGGTTACAAACTCAGATATTTTTGCTTTTGTATTTGAAGCCAATTCAATTTCCCGATCATTAATATCTTCCATCACATTCCAGATGGTGCATGTACGTTGGTCGGCAAGCACCATCAGTTTTTCATAAGTGGTTTTGCCAATGCCTCGCGTGGGGTAATTGTAAACACGTTCCAATGCTTCTTCGTCAGCATTGTTAATGGTTAGCCTGAAATAGGCGAGAAGGTCTTTGATCTCTTTTCGTTTATAAAATGAAAGCCCGCCATAAATACGGTAAGGGATGTTTAACCTTCGCAATGCCTCTTCCATGCTGCGTGACTGTGCATTGGTGCGGTACAAAATAGCAAAGTCTTTATTTTTCAACTGAAAGTTCATTTTATCTTCGAAGATGCTTTGCGCAACAATATTGCCTTCTTCGTTGTCGCTCATGGCTTTCAGCAATCGAATTTTATCTCCACCACCATTGTCTGTCCAGACTTCTTTTTTTAACTGGTTGCGGTTGTTGGCAATTACATTATTGGCTGCTGCCACAATGGTTTTTGTACTTCGATAGTTTTGTTCAAGCTTAAAGGTTTTAAGATCAAGATAATCTTTCTCAAAATTTAAAATATTTTGAATGTTAGCCCCTCTAAATGCGTAAATACTTTGTGCATCGTCACCCACCACACAAATATTTTCATGCTGTGCAGCAAGTTTTCTTACCACAATATATTGCGCATAGTTGGTGTCCTGAAACTCATCCACCATGATGTACTTAAACTTGGTTTGGTATTTAATGAGTGCGTCAGGGAAATTTTTAAGCAGCAGGTAGGTGTTAAACAACAGGTCATCAAAATCCATGGCGCCAGATTGCTTCAATCTTTTCTGGTAAATAGCATACAGTTCTCCTAACTTCGGTTTTCCGGACATCCTATCTTCTGATACCAGATCATTGTTATTTAAATAATCACTTACAGAGAATAAGTTGTTTTTAGCTGATGATATTCTATTCAACACCGTTGAAGGTTTGTAATTTTTTTCATCAAGTTGATTTTCCTGCACAATTTTTTTGATCAGATTTTTAGAGTCATCTGTATCATAAATGGTGAAGTCAGTCGGGTAACCCAGTTTTTCGGCATCGCTGCGAAGGATTCTTGCAAACACAGAGTGAAAGGTGCCCATCCACAAATTTCGCGCATCATTGCCTACCATTTGCATAATGCGGCTTTTCATTTCGCGTGCTGCTTTATTGGTAAAAGTGAGTGATAAAATATTGAATGCATCAACGCCATTTTCCATCATATGCGCAATGCGGTATGTTAACACACGTGTTTTGCCAGACCCAGCTCCTGCAATGATCATGCTGGGGCCGTTCATACATAAAACGGCATCGCGTTGTGAAGGGTTTAGGTCATCTAAATAGTTGCTCATTTGCTGTAAATATTCCTACTCAAAATTACGGTTTTCGAGAGCGTGAAATTCAATTATACTCCTTATTTTATTAACTATTCTTATCAACCTTTTAAAGCTGATTTAAATAATGTTTTATTCAACATGGCTAAGCAGTAAAAACATAATTAGAGGCGGTAGGGTTTCGTCAGGAGGCAATTAACGCAATAGGGAGTTCAATGGGTAGTTTTTGCCTGAAGCCAAACTCAAGCTAAAAATAAAAAAACTACAAAACGTTTATTCAAATCAGGAACATTCTTTTTCCAATCAAGAATTTTTTTGGTGCGGATACTTTCAGCAGGTAAGGTTAAATCTGTTGCAATGCATAAGCGCGTTTCGTTGTTGCATGAGTGTAAAAGATCGCTTAGCAAGGCATTGTTGCGGTAAGGGGTTTCAATAAATATTTGCGTTTGCCTTTTCTGTGCCGATTCTTTTTCAATTTTTTTAATAAACATTTTCCGTTCTTCTTTTTCTTTGGGCAGGTAGCCTAAAAAAGCAAACTGTTGTCCGTTTAATCCCGAAGCCATCAGCGCAAGCAATAGCGAGGAAGGGCCAGTTAGTGGAACCACCTGAATGTTTCTGCGATGTGCTTCTGCAACAATTTGCGCACCAGGGTCAGCAACAGCAGGGCATCCGGCTTCGCTCATCAGGCCAATATTTTTTCCTTTCAATAAATTTTCAAAAAAGTATTTCTCAAAAACATTCGACTGGTGTTTATCCAGTTCATGGATTAAAAGTTGCTGCTGCGGAATTTCTGTTTTACACAATTTTAAAAACTGACGTGCTGTTTTTTCATTCTCCACAATAAACTCATCCAATTGTCTTATTTGTTGTAAAACATCAGCAGGTAAAATAGCTTCGGGAAAGGTGCTACCTAGCGTGGTGGGAATTAAATACAAGGTACCGGGGTTGCCGGAATTTTCAGGCGAGGTCAAATTGCGATGATTGTACTTTTAGTTTTTCCGCAACCAAAGAACAAGCTTTGTCAAGCAACTGGTAAACATTTTCAAAGTCAGTGAGGTTGCCATAATAAGGATCAGGGACAGAACGTTTTTCACCCAATCCGGCAAAGTTCAGTAGCATAAAAATTTTATCTGACTCCTCGTCAGTCGTGGCGTATTCTAAAAGGTTTTCATAATTGCTGCTGTCCATGGCAAAAATATAATCGAATTTTTGCAAATCGCTTTTGTCAAATGGACGCGATTGTTGGGTGGTAATATCAATGCTGTATTTACGTGCAACAGCAATAGATCGGTGGTCGGGCTGTGAGCCGCGGTGATAATTGATAAGCCCGGCAGAATCCACCAGGCCATCAATTTTTTTTTCCTCTAATTTCTTTTTTAAAATTCCTTCTGCTAAAGGAGAACGACAAATGTTCCCAAGGCATACCATTAAAACTTTCACAGCCAAATTAAAATTATCCTTTATGACTTAAATTGATTCTCTTTTGCAAGTCGCTGATGTAACCTTTAAATTTTTTGTCGGTTTCCATCAGGTTGTTCACGGTGCGGCATGCGTGCAATACAGTTGCATGATCCTTACCTCCACAATGTGCTCCAATGGCCGAGAGTGATGATTTGGTCATGTTTTTAGAAAAATACATGGCCAGCTGACGGGCTTGCACCACTTCACGTTTGCGGGTTTTAGATTTGAGCAGTTCCAATGGAAGCTCAAAGTAATCACATACCACTTTTTGGATGTAATCAATAGAAATTTCGTGAACCGTGTTTTTAACAAACTTATCAATCATCTGCTTAGCCAGTTCTAATGTAATTGGCTTCTTATTAAGCGATGCTTGAGCAATGATAGAGATGAGGGCTCCTTCCAGTTCACGTATGTTGCTGGTAATGCTGTAGGCAATGTACTCTACAATCTCTGTAGGTAGTTCAATGCCATCCATGTACATTTTCTTCTTCAGGATAGCGATACGCGTTTCCAAATCAGGTGATTGAAGATCAGCAGAAAGTCCCCATTTAAAACGGGATAACAAACGTTGCTCAATGCCTTGAAGATCTACAGGAGCTTTATCAGATGTTAAAATAATTTGTTTGTTGTTTTGATGCAAATGGTTAAAGATGTGGAAGAAAACATCCTGCGTTTTTTCCTTACCTGCAAAAAAGTGAATGTCATCAATGATCAGTACATCCATCATTTGATAGAAGTGAACAAAATCATTTTGCGAATTATTTTTAACCGAATCCACAAACTGGTTCATAAAACGATCTGAAGGAACGTACAATACCGTTTTGTTAGGGAAGTTGTTTTTTATTTCAATACCGATACTGTGGGCAAGGTGTGTTTTCCCTAATCCCGTAGCTCCATATAATAATAAAGGGTTAAAGGATGTTCCTCCAGGTTTGTTAGCCACAGCATAACCTGCCGAACGAGCCAAGCGGTTGCAATCGCCTTCAATAAAATTGTCGAAGGAATAGCTGGGATTTAGTTGCGAATCAACATCTATCTTTTTAAGGCCGGGAATAATGAACGGATTTTTAATGGTAGCATTTAAACTTACCGGAACACTCACCTGCGGGTTCTTTAAATTGCCTGTGCCTCTTGCAGGTATTTTCATAGAGTAAGGAGTTGAACTGTTCAGGTTGTTTTCCATAAGTATGGAATATTCCAAACGCCCTTCCGTTCCTAATTCTTTTTTAATGCTTTTTCTCAGCAATTGAATGTAGTGCTCTTCAAGCCACTCATAAACAAATTGGCTAGGCACTTCAATCGTTAAAACATTTTTATCAAGCTTTATAGGCTTAATAGGTTCAAACCATGTCTTATAATTTTGTGGGCTTACGTTGTCATGAATCAACTTGAGGCAATTCTCCCAAACTTTCTCAACAGTTTTTTCTTTCTCTATATTCTTCAACACGTTTAAGTTTTAATTAATCAGTTAATAGTAATGGTTCAGGTTCTAAATTCTGTCTCTAAAATTAGAAGTAAATTTTCAATTGGCAACTATTTCAGTAAAAATAATTTTCGATTGAAGTGGTTCTCTTTTTCAGTGGCGCAAATGTTAGTAGAAAATTCTGTAAAAAAAAATTAAATTGCTCTTGCATTATTCAAAACTTTTAACGTAGTGGCTTCGGCATTTAGTTTACGCATTTTTTTGTCAACAAAAAAATCTATTCTTCCTAATTTTATTCCTGCCCAGCCCACCTGCGCTACCAAAACCTCTTTTCCATCACGGTTTTTGTAGGCATAAGGCTTATCAATAAAAGTATGTGTATGTGCTCCTATGATCAATTCAATGTTTAACGATTTTTTTGCAAGCACTTCATCACTTACCTTGCTGTTGGGGTATTTGTAGCCTAAGTGTGAGAGGCAAATCACGAGATCGCATTTTTCTTCGTTTTTTAGTTTATGTGACATTAGCGCAGCTTGCTCCAAGGGATCGAGGTAAACCGTTTTCCCATACATTTTTTTATCCACCAGCCCACTTAGTTCTATTCCTATTCCGAAAACGCCTATTCGCACATCTTCTTTTTCAAATATTTTATATGGTTGTGTTTTTCCTTGCATGGACGTTTCCGAAAAATCATAGTTGCAGTTCAGCAATGGAAAGTTTGCATGTATCATTTGTTTTGATAATCCATCTACGCCATTATCAAAATCGTGGTTGCCAATGGTGCACGCATCATATCCCAATTTACTCATCAGCTTCATTTCTATTTCGCCAGCGAATAGATTAAAGTAAGGTGTACCTTGAAAAATATCACCGGCATCAAATAGCAAAACATTTTTTTCTTTGTTTCTGATATCGTTAATTATGGCTGCTCGTTGCGCAATGCCTCCCAATCCAGGAAATTTGGGGTGATTGGCAGGGAAAGGATCAATATGGCTGTGCACATCGTTGGTGTGTAGAATCGTAATCTTTGTTATTCTTCTTTTGGCAAGCACATCAAACGGCAACCCTGTAAAGCCTACACCCACAGCCGTTGCAGAAAACATTTTTAAAAATTCTCGTCTATTTGACATATACAATTCTCCCTTCAATTTTTGCTGTAAGTTTTTTTCCTGCCTTGTTTTTGTCTTTCAGGTTTTCTATAAAGGCATCTCGAAGTTTTACTCCCGGAAATTCTTTGTTGATGGCGTCCGATAAAAAAGCAAGATTGTCACCACCATTGGCTAAATAATCAGAGGTAACTACTTTATATGTTCTCGATTTATCAAACGGTTGGTCGTTTATCCATGCATTAACACAAACCGTGTCGCGTAAGGTAAGTTTTAGCCCCGAAACCGGCATGCCTCCCTTGTAGGCAATAAAGTCTAGCAACTTGCCTGTTGTTTCGCCAGTTAAAGTAAGCACAGCCATTTCATTTTCAAACGGCATCAACTCAAAAATATTTCCAATGGTAATGTCGCCCTGCGGCAACGGAGCTCGCAAACCTCCGTTATTGACAAAGCAAAAATCTACCGACTTACCATCTGTCGAATGATATCCTTTTCTCGCTTCTTCCAGCACTATATCAGCAGAAATATTTCCCAGTAATCCTTCAGGTGTATTTTTTTCAAGGGCCTTGTCACTTTGAATAATTACCTTATTCATGCTCGAGTCAACCACATGTTTATAGGAATCGTAAAATGATAATATGCTGGAATCAACTCCTGTGAAGCCGGGTTTGTTAATCGGATAACTTGCTGTTTCTGTGTGGTCAATGTGTGAAGTGGTTTTGCATGCACAAAATATAATGCACGCAAATAGCACGGTAAGCTTGGTCAAATGGTTCATAACAGTTCTCGAAAAATCTTTGCTAAAGGTAAGCAATAGGATTGATGTTTTCAAAGGGGAAAGTTAATGTTTGATTAAAAAAGTTTCACATGAACCACGAAACTATCACTTTCACTTTTTTTCTCCGACCCATTTTTCGAAAACTAACAGAGTGGGTTGCTGATTTTTTGCCAATAAAATAAACTCTTTCTTTGCCATCATAATTTAATTGTAATGGTACAACACGAAACAAAGGTAAGAGTGCGCTACGCAGAGGTGGATAAAATGGGTTATGTTTATTATGGAAATTTTGCAACATACTTTGAAGTAGCACGTGTGGAAATGCTTCGCCATCTTGGTCTTACCTATAAAAAAATGGAAGAAGATGGTATTATTCTTCCTGTTTCAGAATTTTCCATGCAATACAAGAAGCCCGCTTTTTATGATGATGAGATCACCGTAAAAACAACGGTAAGTGTTCGTCCTGCCACACGCATTTATTTTGATTTTGAAACCTATAACAGTGATGGTGAGTTGTTAAACACAGCAAAGGTTACACTTGTGTTTGTGCGTCAGGCAACAGGGAGGCCATGTGCGCCTCCTGAAAATTTCAATAGAATATTTGATAGTTATTTTTAAGAAACCATCACTTCCACTTTTATTTTATGCTTTAGCAAATGGTTGCCGGTAAGTTTTAGTATAAAACCATCAGCATATTTTTTTTGCACCTCGGTTTCTATGATACATTCCTGGTTAAGTTCCTGTGAAAGAATTTTTACTTGGTTTGTTTTTATGGCTTGCATCACATCATTTATTATATCATACTCAAATGTTATCCTGTACTGTTCCGTTATAGGCAGTTCTACAATTGAAGCGGTTTTAATGGCTTCTTCTGCGGCTGAGCGATAGGCATTAATGAGGCCTGGAACTCCAAGTAGGGTTCCACCAAAGTATCGAACTACCACTATAAAAATATGAGTAAGATCATTGGATTGTATTACGCCATAAATAGGTTTCCCTGCGGTATTGACAGGTTCCCTGTCATCGTTGTATCGAAAAATGTTTTTTTGCATCCCTAATCTCATCGCATAGCAATGGTGGTTGGCTTTTGGATGGTTACTCTTTATCCTTGTCAATAAAGATTTTATCTCCTGTTCCGTTTTTACCGGCCAAGCACAGCCTAAAAATTTGCTGCCTTTATCTTTATAAATTCCTTCGGCAGGGCTTTCGATGGTTTTGTAAGTAAGGTCAAACATTTTTAATTGATAATAAAACAATGGCAGCTAACGCCAGAACAATCCCTGTCATTCCTTTTGTGGTGAGTCGTTCCTCAAAAATAAGAAAAGAACATACCACTGAAAATAATACAACACCTACATTCGATAGGGTAAAAACCTCACCGCTGTCTGCACCTGCTGCACCTAAAGCGCGGAGTACGAAAATCAAGGATGCATAATTGCAAATTCCTAAGAGCAATCCCGCAGCAATACTTTTTCCCTCCCATACATGTTTATGTCGAGCATAATTATACACCGTTAGGATGAGTCCCACACAGCCGGCCACGGCAAAAACGGCTGCTATAAAAATATTGCCCCCCTTTTCATTTAGGTAAGCATGTTGTGCATATTTAATGGTGGTGTCCACAATGCCTGCACACAAAAAAAGCGCAATGGGTAAAAACAAATTATGCTTAGTCGGCTTACCAGTTTGTGGTCCACTGCCTGTAAAATAAACCGCTGCCAGCGCGCAAAACAATGCAGCGAATTTGTTAGCGCTAATGGAGTCATTGTAGAGTTGTATGCCAGCAATTACCGGAATAACCACTGACATTTTTGAAGCTACCGTAGCAGCAGAAACCCCGTTTTGCTGTGCCGTAAAAGCCGTTAGGTAAAAAGACGATATAAATAATAAGCCCATCACCATGCATATGGGAAGAAATGAATCGAGTAACGCTATGTTATTTATATTGTCAGATAATCCGTTGAGAAATGAAAGGGCTGAGGCAGTAAAATAATTAACGGTGAGTCCTTGCAAATTGTTTACTCCCCATTTTTCAAAAAATTTGAGGATAACGAACAATGATGTCATAAATACGATGGCCAAAAAAATATCGCTTGTCATACTTAAAAACGGTAAAAAATGTTTAAGCGGTCGGTTAAAATATCTTCTGTAGCATGGGCATTAAAGTTAAAAACGGGAGCCTTCACGCCATCGTTCAAATATTTTTCATTGGAAAAAATTCTTGTTTCGTCCCAAAGGTTTTGATCAATAAATTGAGAAAGCAAATGCGAACCTCCTTCAATCAGTATTGAATTGATGTGCTTCTGATACAAGTGTTCTAAAATTGATAAAATAATATTGTCATTGAAATCAATGAGGATATATTCTGTCATGCCTATTGTTTCATTTTTAATGGCATTAAAAATAAGGGTATGTTGTTTACCTGAAAGAAGGTGATATCCGGTCGGAATTTTTAAGCGCTGATCAATAACAATGCGTATTGGATTTTTGCCCTTCCACAAACGGGTGTTTAATTGCGGGTTATCAATTAAGGCTGTGTTGGTGCCAACCATAATAGCAGCCTCTTCACTTCTCCATTTGTGCGATAGTATCTTAGCGGCATCACCGCTGATGGATAGCGGTGGTGTAAGTTTATTTTTTCCAATAAAGCCATCCTTGCTTTGAGCCCATTTTAAAATAACGTAAGGTCGTTTCTTGTCATGAAAGGTAAAAAATCGTTTGTTTAAATTTCTGCATGCTGCCTCCAAAATAGAAAAGGTAACTTTTATTCCTGCACTTTTTAATGCAGCTATTCCTTTTCCATTCACCTGCGAAAAAGTATCGGTACATCCAATCACCACATGTGGAATTTTGTGTTTAATAATCAATTCGGAGCATGGAGGTGTTTTGCCGTGATGTGAGCAAGGTTCTAAATTTACATAGAGCGTGCTATTGCTCAATAAATTTTTATCAGCAACAGATGCAATTGCATTTACTTCTGCGTGGGCTTGTCCGAATTGCTTGTGAAACCCTTCGCCAATAATTTTATTTTCATGTACAATTACACATCCCACCAAAGGGTTAGGCGCCACATGGCCCATGCCGTGCAGGGCAAGTTCAAGGCATCGTTGGATAAAAAGGTTCTCCAAATACATTGTGTTGATAAGGGTGGTGCGGTAACAGGAAAGCACGAAATTACGTGAAATAATAAAGCAGGTAGAAATTTTTTAGGCCAATGGATCTATTGCAAAATTAGTTCGTTCTTCGTGATTTAAAGGAAGGATTTTTTAAATGTTGGTTAACCAAATTTATAAGCAATATTTGTTTTCGCTATCGTTTTTGTACGACAAAGAGGAAGCTGTTCGCATTACTGAATGGATTTTTGAAGAGGTGCTTTCTGTACATTTTACACAGGTTAAATATCATTTTAATCAGGTCTTGACAGATTCGCAGCTCAGTATTTTAAACGAGCAATTAATGAGATTAAAAAATGCAGAACCTGTTCAGTATGTATTGGGATATGCCTTTTTTATGGATTTGAAATTATCGGTAAATAAACATGTATTAATACCAAGGCCGGAAACAGAGGAGTTGGTAGCCCTTATTTTGAAAGAAAATAAAGATTTTAGCGGATCATTAATGGATGTTGGCACCGGCTCAGGTTGTATAGCTTTAAGCTTAAGTAAAGGATGGCCTCAAGGAAAAATTTTTGCATCAGATGTCTTAAAAGATTCGCTGGAGGTTGCCAAAGAAAATGCAGAAGGATTGCATTTGCCATGCACATTTATTCATGATTCTATTTTGGATCCTGTTTTTGAAAAATATCCAATGCTCGATATTATTGTTTCCAATCCACCCTATATTGTAAAAGAAGAGCAGGATCAAATGCACGATAATGCTTTAAAGCACGAACCGCATCTTGCTTTGTTTGTTTCTCACTCACCATTAGAATTTTATGATGCTATTTTACAAGTAGCCATAAAAAAACTTAATAAGGGTGGGGTGGTTTATTTTGAGTTGAACCCTTTGTTTGCACAAGACGTTTTACAATTGAGTAGGGATTTGGGCTTTAATCATGTAAAACTCCACAAAGATGTTTCTGGTAAAATTCGGTTTTTGAGCTGTTCTCGTTAGCGGTATTTTATTTAATTTGCACTCCCATTTATTGTAAGGGTTATGACCGCTTTAGAAGCAGAAAAAAGAATAGCACAACTTGTCCATGAGATTGATCAACATAATTATCGGTATTATGTGTTATCTGATCCGTCAATAAGTGATTTCGATTTTGATGTACTTCTTCAGGAGTTGATAAAATTAGAAACCCAGTTTCCTCAATTTCTTTCTTCAAACTCTCCCTCACAAAGAGTGGGTGGCCAAGTAACAAAGGAATTTGTGACTGTTAAGCACAAGTTTCCAATGATGTCGTTAGGCAATACGTATTCACAAGATGAGCTAAAAGATTTTGATGATCGCATACGCAAAGCCATCGG
Source organism: Bacteroidota bacterium (assembly GCA_043748115.1). GTDB lineage: Bacteria > Bacteroidota > Bacteroidia > AKYH767-A > OLB10 > OLB10. The sequence goes on from JAYTNW010000413.1 coordinate 15,167, forward strand.
TAACGAATTTGAATATGTGTGTGAGCTAAAGTTTGATGGTGTGGCCATTGGGCTTACCTATCACAACGGGACGCTGGTGAGAGCCGTAACACGTGGTGATGGTGTGCAGGGAGATGATGTAACTGCTAACGTAAAAACGATAAGGAGTATTCCTTTGCAGTTGAAAGGTGATAACCATCCCATTGAGTTTGAGATTAGGGGTGAGATTATTCTTGACAAAAAATCATTTGACCGCATTAACCGCGATCGTCTGGATATTGGCGAAACACCATTTGCAAACCCTCGCAATTCTGCCTCAGGAACTTTGAAACTACAAGATAGTGCCGAGGTGGCAAAAAGAAAACTCGATTGTTTTTTGTATGCCTTGTATGGTGATGATTTACCTTTTAACTCCCATGACGAAGGCTTGAAAAAGGCAGCCGAATGGGGATTTAAAATATCCTCTCATTATAAATTGTGCTCCTCACTTCAACATGTTTTTGATTTTATTGATTACTGGGAAACAGAGCGACAACATCTTGATTTTGATATTGACGGAATCGTGATTAAAGTTAACAACTACCGTCAGCAGGAGGAGTTGGGTTTTACAGCCAAGTCACCACGCTGGGCCATTTCTTACAAATACAAAGCACAATCAGCCATTACAGTTTTAAATTCAGTTAGCTACCAAGTGGGGCGCACAGGCGCTATAACTCCGGTGGCTAACCTGGAACCCGTGTTGCTTGCCGGAACAATTGTTAAACGTGCATCGCTACACAATGCCGATCAAATTGAAAAATTAGATATTCGTGCTGGCGATACTGTTTTTGTGGAGAAGGGAGGGGAAATCATTCCTAAAATTACAGGTGTTGATACGACTAAACGCAATGAAACTTCCAAGCATTTGCAATATATTACCCAATGTCCTGAGTGTGGTACTGAACTGGTGCGTAAAGAAGGTGAAGCTCAGCATTATTGTCCAAATGAAACAGGGTGCCCTCCACAGATAAAAGGAAAAATTGTGCACTTTACCTCTCGTAAAGCAATGAATATTGATGGGCTGGGCGCAGAAACCATTGAGCTGTTGTTTGAAAAAGGATTAGCCAAAAACATAGCTGACCTTTATGATTTGAAAAAAGAGCAGTTGGTCGTGCTTGAAAGAATGGGGGAGCGCTCGGCATCCAATATTTTGGAAGGGTTGGAGAAAACAAAAGAAATCCCTTTTGAAAGGGTATTGTTTGCCATAGGAATAAGATATGTGGGTGATACCGTAGCGAAAAAAGTAGCGCGTTATTTTGGTTCGTATAATAAAATAGAGCAAGCCTCATTGGAGCAATTGGCTGAAGCCCCGGAGGTGGGTGGTAAAATTGCTGAGAGTATTTTTACATTTGTGCGCAACACTGTAAATGCAGAAGTGGTAAGGCGACTAGAAAAGGCAGGTTTGCAAATGTCCGCGTTGCACGATGAAAATATGCCAATGGGCCACAAGCTAAAAGGATTAAGTTTTGTGGTGACAGGCGTTTTTGACAAATTTGGACGCGAGGAGCTAAAAAGTATGATAGAAAATAACGGGGGTAAAAATTCGTCAGCAGTAAGTGCGAAGACCAGCTTTTTACTTGCCGGCAGTGACTGTGGGCCGTCAAAATTGGAGAAGGCGGAAAAATTGAAAGTAAAAATTATTTCAGAGGATGATTTAATAAAGATGCTGGAATGAAATTAGGAAAACGAATTAAACAAAAGGCTGCGGGATACTTTTTGTATCGCGAGTTGCAAAAGCATTCGCGACTAACAAAAACCATGTCGTTTCATGATGCTAAAACCATCGGAATTTTATACGATGCCACCATTGAGCGTAATTATGAAATCGTTAAAGCCTACGTGAAACACCTTCGCGATGACTTTAAAAAAGACGTGCTTGCGTTGGGGTTCTATGACGGACTGGAACTTCCACCCATGCGTTTTTCCAAACTAGGCCTTGATTTTTTTACGCAAAAAAATTTAAACTGGCACCTTAAGCCTGCTCATCCAATGGTGTCTAAATTTATTAATGTAGGATTTGACATGCTCATTTGCTTAAACACAGAGCGAAATTCCCCTCTCAAATATGTTTGCGCGCTAACCAAAGCAAATTTTAAAATCGGCAAGTATGAAAAAAATAGCTCGTCAGTTTATGATTTTATGAT